>DPWD01000204.1 GCA_003526465.1 Hyphomonadaceae bacterium | reverse complement strand
GGCGAGCCGAGCCCGCCCGCGCCCACGATCAGCACCCGGCGCACCCGGTCGGCCCAATCGGGCGCGGCTTCGGTCAGGGCGTCGAGAAAGCCCGCGCCATCGGTGTTGAATGCCGACAGCGTTCCGTCCTCCTCCCAGCGCAATGTATTGACGACAACGTCCTCGCTGCGGTCGGCGGCCTTCGCTGCGGCTTCCTTATGCGGCAGCGTGACGTTCAGGCCAGTGAATCCCAGCCCCTTCAGAGCGCGGATGTCGTGCTCGGCGTCTTCGCTTTGAAGCTGCAAGGCGACATAGACCGCGTCGAACCCATGATCGGCGATCCAGCCATTGTGCATGATAGGCGAAAGCGAATGCGCGACCGGATCGCCAATTACACCCAGCACTTTGGTGGCGGAGGTAATCTTCATGCCGGTGCGATCCCATGTTCGCGGAGAAACGCGAGCAGCGGCAGCAGCGGCAAGCCGAGCACGGAGAAATAGTCGCCCTCGACGCTCTCGAACAATTGCGCGCCCAGCCCCTCAAGCTGATAGGCGCCGACCGAGCGCAAAACCACGTCGCCAGCCTGCTCCAGATACCGGTCGAGAAAGGCGTCTGAGAACGCCCGCATCTTGAGCTTGGGCGTGTCCACGTGGCGCCAAATCGGGGCGCCGTCGCGGGCAACGATTGCGGCGCACAGAAGTTGATGTGTCTTGCCGCGCAGCCGCATCAAATGGTTGCGCGCCTCGGCGATGTTGCTCGGCTTGTCGAGCGTCTCGCCTTCGATCGCCAACATCTGATCGGCGCCGATGACAAAACCCGGCCGGCGCCGCGACACTGAAACCGCTTTGAGTTCGGCCAGCGCATCGGCCTGATCGCGAGGCTTCAGTCCTTCAGCGCGCAAGCTGGCCTTTGCCGCCTCTTCGTCCACACTCGGAATCTCGACCTCGAACGCAAGGCCCGCGGCTTCAAGCAATCGGCGCCGCACCGCGCTTCCGGACGCCAGGATCAGGCTCATTGGGCGCGATGCTCCGCGAGCAGGTTGAGCACCGAAGCAGCGGTTTCCTCGATCGAACGGCGCGAGACGTCTATTGTTGGCCAGCCCTCGCGTTCGAACAATTTGTGCGCATCCATGACTTCGCGGCGCACCGCGTCTTCGTCGGTGTAGTCGCCCGCTCTGGTTTCTTTCATGGCCATCAGCCGGTTGCGCCTGATGTGGATGAGGCGGTCGGCGGAAATGAGCAAGCCCACAACGAGCGGCCGCTCCTGGGCAAACAATTCAGGCGGCAAAGGCACCCCCGGCACCAAGGGCACATTGGCGGCCTTCACGCCGCGATGGGCCAGATAGACGCTGGTCGGCGTCTTCGAGGTGCGGCTGACGCCAACCAGAATGACATCGGCGTCGCTGAGCTCGACCGCTTGTTGCCCATCGTCATGGTACATCGCGAAATCGAGCGCATCGATGCGCTTGAAATATTCCGCGTTGAGGCGCCGCGACGCGCCTACCCTGTGATTCAGCTCCTGCCCCAGATACCGCGAGGCGACATCAAGCACCGGGTCGAGGACCGCTACGGAAGGCATATCCAGCTCCTTGCAGCGCTGCTCGAGCATGCCGCGATGCTCCAGATTGGAGAGCGTGAACATGACCACGCCGGGCGCGGCCTCGATCTCGCGAATCACCCGCTCCAGCTGACGCGCTGAACGCACCAGGAAATAGGAATGCTCGATGGGGATGATATTATCGAACTGGGCGCAGGTCGCGCGCATGACCCCGGCCAAGGTTTCTCCTGTGGAGTCCGAAACCAGGTGGACATTGAAATAGGTCGCCAAACGGTCAGGCATGCGTGTTGTCCATATCAGGGCCGGCGGCGATTGTGGACAAGATGTTGGAAACTTCGGTTTTCCGCGCAGACAACCGAATTTGGCCGGATCTACTTCCCTTCATGCGCGATTCCTCCCCTCGAATTCCACATTTTGGCATTGTGAGCGGCTTAGAATCGGACACCTTGGACAAGCCAGTCAAAGCCTTGATCTATGATAGCTTTTGAACTGCGATTCGCTTGGCTGTTCTGGGTATATGTTGTTGGCAAGCTGGATTTCCCGGTTTGCGTATCGCTACAACAACGAGTCTCTAATAAATCCGAATTTCAAGATTCTAGATTCTGGTTGGAAGAATGCCGGTTCCCGCTCTGCTCCGTGTCCTAAAGGGGGAAAGACTCGCAAGTCCGCCGATTTGGATCATGCGCCAGGCTGGGCGCTATCTGCCCGAATATCGGGAGCTCAGAAAACGGGCGAAGAACTTCCTGGATTTCTGTTACTCGCCGGCCTTGGCGACAGAGGCGGTGATGCAGCCTTTGCGCCGCTTCCCACTCGATGCGGCAATTCTGTTTTCGGACATCCTCGTTATTCCCGACGCGCTGGGCCGTGTTGTCGATTTTGTCGAAGGTGAAGGCCCAAGGCTTGCGCCGCTCATGGATGAGGAGCATTGGCGCTTCGACGATCCGCAACGCGCATTGCAGCGCCTTGCGCCGGTCTATGAGGCTGTCGAGCGCATCAAACGTGGCCTGGACAAGTCTGCAGCGCTCATTGGCTTTTGCGGCGGCCCTTGGACGGTTGCGACCTACATGCTGCAAGGCGAAGGCGGCGACAAAGAGCGCTCCCGCCGTGTATCTTATCAACGTCCTCACGATGTCGATGCACTGCTTGCGCTTTTGGCGGAAATGAGCGCGCAACACCTGGCCAAGCAAGTCGAGGCCGGCGCTGATTGCGTGCAGATTTTCGAGAGTTGGGCGGAAGGCCTGCCCGAGCCCCTATTCCGCCGCCTGATTATAGAGCCGACAAAGCTCATGGTATCCAGGCTTCGCGCTTTAGGCGTCAGGGCTCCGATTATAGGCTTTCCCCGAGGCGCCGGGCCGATGATCACCGCGTATGCGCACGAAACCGGCGTCAATGCGCTTGGCGTTGACACTCAAACGCCGGCGGTGTTCGCACGCGGGGTTGCTCCGCCTGGCATGGCTTTGCAAGGCAATCTCGATCCGCAGCTTCTGGTGGTTGGCGGAGACGCTCTGGAGAAAGGTGTCGCCGAAGTGCTTGCGAGCTTTGCAAGCGGGCCACACATCTTCAATCTGGGTCACGGCATTACCCCCGATGCGACGCCTGAAAACGTTGCGCGCCTGGTCGATTTGGTGAAAGCTGGATCGTGAGCGCACAGCCCATCGAGGAGCAGTCCGCGGCCGAGCGGCGCAAACTGCGCATCATGACCTCGCGCCGCGTGGCGATCATTCTGTTCAATCTGGGCGGTCCGGATTCGCTCAAAGCGGTGCGCCCGTTTCTGTTCAATTTGTTCAACGACAAGGCCATTGTGAGCCTGCCGCAGCCGCTTCGCTTTTTGTTGGCGCAGTTGATTTCGCGAACCCGCGAGAAATCCGCGAAGGCCAATTACGCGCTCATGGGCGGGCGATCTCCGATTCTGCCGGAGACGGAGAAACAAGCGCGCGCGCTTGAAACGGCGATGTTGGAGAAGGTCTCGAACGTCTCCTTCCGCTGTTTTCCCGCGATGCGCTATTGGCGGCCGTTTGTAAGAGATGCAGCGAAGGCGGCGGAAGCCTGGGGCGCCACGGATGCGATTTTGCTACCGCTCTATCCGCAGTTCTCATCGACCACGACGGCCTCTTCCTTGAAGGCCTGGGCTCGCGTATCGCGTCTGCCCTGCGCGATCATTTGTTGCTACCCCGCCGGCGGCAAGTTCGCGCAGGCTCACGCTGACGCAATCCTTGAAGCTTGGCGCGAGGGTGGCTCGCCACCGCGCCCGCGCGTCGTGTTTTCCGCGCACGGCCTCCCCCAGCGCGTGATCGAGCGCGGCGATCCCTACCAATGGCAGATCGAGCAAACCGTAGCTGCGGTTCGCCGCCTTTTGCCCGCGGACTGGCAACACGCTACTTGCTACCAATCGCGCGTGGGGCCGCTGAAATGGATCGGCCCCTCCACTGCGGATGAATTGCGCCGGGCCGGCCGTGACGAGGTCGGAGTGATCCTCTCCCCTACCGCCTTTGTCTCCGAGCACATCGAAACACTGGTCGAACTCGATATTGAGTATGCGCAACTGGCGCGCGAGCTAGCCCTGCCATTTTATCTGCGCGCGCCCGCCCTCGGCGTCGCCCCGCGCTTCATTGACGCGCTGGCCGATCTAGTGGAGCGCGCGCTGGCCGCTCCGGGTAAGGTGTGTTCGGAAAACGGGGGCAGGCTTTGCCCGGCAGGACGGCGCCTGTGCGCTCTGGGAGGGTGATCTGATGGATCATTTTATCGGCTACGACCTCGCCCGCGGGCTCCACATCATCGCCGTGATCGCCTGGATCGCGGGGCTGCTCATGCTGCCGCGCTTTTACGCCTACGTTACCGCCTCGCAGCCGGGCGGCGAGCTTGAAGCGGCGATGTTGAAGGCCGCGGCAAGCCTGCGCGCCATTATTCTCGCGCCCAGCCTGGTAATTGCCTGGGCGTTCGGCATTTTCCTGCTCGCGACCTACATTACCGGGGACTGGACGCGGCCCTTTGGCGAAGTCGTCAGCGGGGTGCCGCACTGGTTCTGGGCCAAGCTTTTGTTGGTTCTGGGCTTGTCCGGCTACCATGGCTACCTATCTGCGGAGGGCCGACGCCTTGCCAAGGGCGAGCGCCGGCGCACCGAGCGGTATTGGCGGCTGATGAGCGAGGTTCCCTTCCTCGCGGCCATTGCTATCGTGCTGCTGGCGACGGTCGAGCCCTGACGCCAGGACCCAAAACGCGTTAACCGGCTTGACGGCTTTGCCGGGTTATGGTGTCCCTCCTGCCGCGTGGCGAGTTCCTCTCGCCGCGTTCGCGGCGGCGGCGCCGGCCCCTTCTCCAATCCGCCGGCTCACAATCTTCCAACCCGACGGCCTCGCTTTCGCACCCAGTGCGCGAGGCCCTTCCCCGAGACATACATGACTGACGAACAAGTCCTCGAAGAGCTTACCCAGCTCACGCTGCAAGAGCTCAAGCGCAAGCCGCCCACCGAGATCCTGGCGCTGGCGGAATCGCTCGAAATCGAAGGCGCCAACACGCTGCGCACGCAAGACATGCTGTTCGCCATCCTGAAATCGGTGGCCGAGCGCGGCGTCGAAATCGGCGGCGCTGGCGTTTGCGAAATCCTCCCAGACGGTTTTGGCTTCCTGCGCTCGCCGCAATCGAACTATTTGGCGGGCCCCGACGACATCTACGTATCGCCGCAGCAAATCCGAAAATTCGGCCTGCGCACCGGCGATACAGTGGAGGGCCAGATCCGCGCGCCGAAGGATGGCGAACGCTATTTCGCGCTGGTAAAGGTTAATTCCATTAACTTCGAGGATCCCGACCGCGTCCGCCACAAGGTGCATTTCGACAATCTGACGCCGCTCTACCCCACCGAGCGGCTGAAAATGGAAATCGAAGACCCCACGCTGAAAGACAAGACCGGGCGCATTATCGACATCGTCGCGCCGGTCGGCAAAGGCCAGCGTTCTCTGATCGTGGCCCAGCCGCGCACCGGCAAAACCGTGATCCTGCAGAACATCGCCAAGGCCATCGCCGCCAATCATCCGGAAGTGTTCCTGATCGTGCTGCTGATCGATGAGCGCCCGGAAGAAGTCACCGATATGCAGCGCACGGTGAAGGGCGAGGTTGTTTCTTCGACCTTCGATGAAAGGGCCGAGCGCCACGTCGCCGTCGCCGAGATGGTGATCGAGAAAGCCAAGCGCCTCGCCGAACACGGCAAGGACGTGGTCATCCTGCTCGATTCGATCACGCGCCTCGGCCGCGCTTACAACGCAACCGTGCCCTCCTCGGGCAAGGTGCTGACCGGGGGCGTCGACGCCAATGCGCTGCAGCGCCCGAAGCGCTTTTTCGGCGCGGCGCGCAATCTCGAGGAAGGCGGCTCGCTCACCATCATCGCCACCGCGTTGATCGACACCGGCTCGCGCATGGACGAAGTGATCTTCGAAGAATTCAAGGGCACCGGCAATTCCGAGCTTCAACTCGACCGCAAGATCGCCGACCGCCGCATCTTCCCAGCCATCGACGTGCTCAAGTCCGGCACCCGCAAGGATGAGCTGATCACGCCGAAAGAGCACCTGCAGAAGATGTACGTGCTGCGCCGCATCCTCTCGCCCATGGGCACCCAGGACGCGATCGAGTTCCTGCTCGATAAGCTCAAGGGCTCGAAGAACAACGACGATTTCTTCCAGAGCATGAATACTTGACGCGGCGTCCTAGCTAGCGCCGGCCACGTGTTCTGCTAGAGTTCGGGGCCAAGGAGGCGCTCATGTTCACCATCTTCCATACGCCGCGCTCACGCTCCATGCGGGTCATCTGGTTGTGCGAGGAGATGGGGGCGCCCTACGAGGTGAAGCCGGCTTCATTCTTCGAACCGACACCGGAATTTCTTGAGGCCAATCCGCTGCGCACCATACCGGCGTTCAAAGACGGCGATGTGCGCATGACTGAGTCGATCGCCATCATGGTGTACATGATGGAGAAATGCGGGCCGACCGACCTCGCCGTGAAACCGAACGAGCCGGCCTATGCCGATTACCTGCAATATCTAATTTTCAGCGAGGCGACGGCGGCCGCCCCCGCTAACGCGCTGATCGCTGGCAAATTCCTGGCAAAGGACGGCGCCGGCGAAAACTGGACCTCCGGCTACATTATCGAGGCATTGAGTAAGCGGGCCGCGTTTCTCGAGGATAGGCTCAAGAGCCGAGAGTTCGTCGCAGGCGACCGGTTTACAGCCGCCGACATCGCTATTGCCTACACAATCGGCCTGCTTGGCTTTGTGGGTGTTTCCGGCGGCGAAGCCAGCCAGAGTTACCACGAGCGCATGACGGCGCGCCCCGCCTATCAGCGCGCCGCCGCAATCCAATAATTCAGGGCTTGAGCACAAGGCTCCCCGTCGTGTTCTGCGCTTCAAGATCGCGGTGCGCTTGCGCGGCATCGGCGAGCGCGTAGGCGGCCGGCGGCGCAATTATCACCGCGCCTTTCGCTAGCACGTCGAACAAATCCGCCGCTGTTTCGTCGAGCTGCTCGGCCGTCGCCGTGTAGTGAAAAAGCGTCGGCCGCGTGAGAAACAAAGAGCCCTTCTGCGACAGCACAAGCGGACTGACCGCCGGCGGCGACCCTGACGCATTGCCGAAGCTCACCATCATGCCGAGCGGGCGCAGGCTGTCGAGTGAGGCGCCCCAAGTATCTTTGCCAACGCCGTCATAGACGACATGCACGCCCCCCTTCACGATAGCGCGAACGCGCGGCGCGAAGTTTTCGCCCGGTGCTATCGGTAGCGCGTGATCGGCGCCGAGCGCGCGGGCGATCTCAGCTTTCGCCTCGCTGCCCGCCGTTGCGATCACATGCGCACCAAGGTGTTTGGCCCATTGTACAAGAATCTGCCCCACGCCGCCGGCCCCGGCATGGATCAGAACCCAATGGCCCGGTTCCACGCGAAACGTCTTGCGCAAAAGATAACGCGCGGTAGCGCCCTTCAATAAGCCTGCTGCGGCGATATCGAAGTCTATCTCGGCGGGCAGAAGCGCCGCCCGCGTCTCTGGCAAGACGTGCGCTTCCGAATAGGCCCCAAGCGGCGCCGTGCAATACGCCGCGCGGTCGCCGACCTTGAAGCGCGTCACACCCTCGCCGACCGCCTCGACGATGCCCGCCGCCTCCATGCCAAGCCCGCTTGGCAGCGCGATCTTGTACAGCCCGCCGCGGTGATAGGTATCGATGAAATTGACGCCTATGGCGTGATTGCGAACGCGGATTTCGTGGGGCCCGGGCGACGGCTCATCGATGTCGGCGAGCGTCATTACCTCCGGCCCGCCGTGCCGCCCGATGCGGATCGCCCTCATCTCCGCCTCACCGCGCACACAGCATGGCCCCAAACCCATCGACGCCGTCGGCCGCGTCAAGATCGCGGGCGGCGGCGGCGGGGCGGTCGGTGGCGATCACATGGATGCCGGCCTCGGCAAATTCCGCGTACCGGTCATCGCCGGAAGCGGCGAAACGATTGTCCCAGGACCCGCGCCCGCCCAGCGTGCCAAAAAGAACCTCGATGCCGCGTTCGGCAAGGGCGGCATTCAAGGCGCTGTTTGGCTCCTCGGTTCCTGTCCACGCCAGAATGCGGGAGAGATCGACGCGCGCGTTTTGCAGCGCGCTCAGGTCGGCCTCGCTTTCGATGGTGGTTGAGATCATCAGTTCAGGCGTCAGGCGGTGCACGCGGATGGCCGCCGCGGTGCTGTAGGTGATGAAGATCACGCGGTCGGCGGCGTTGGCGGCGCGTACCTCGGCGACGACATCCTCGTACGAGACGCCCCGCTTCACATCGAGTTCGAGGATGGCGCGGTCGGCCGCCCAATCGAGCGCTTCGCGCAAAGTGGGCGGATGCGCGTCAAGCGCGCGGCCATCGTTGTCCTCAAGCTGCAGCGCTTGAATTTCCGCCAATGCGCGATCGCGCACCGCGCCCTCGCCATTCGTCGTACGGTCGAGTGCGTCGTCATGCATGAGCACAAGCGCGCCATCGCGTGTTTCGGAGATGTCGATCTCCAGCAGCGCCGGCGCGCCGCGCAGCGTGTTCTCGAATGTAGGGATGGCGTTCTCCGCAAACCCCGGCGCAGGCCCGCCGCGGTGAGCGGCGATTACGGTCTGCCCGCGGTCGCGCAGGCAATCGAAAAACGCGGGGAGGTCTGAAGGCGCAAGCGATTGCGCGACGACCGCCGATTCCGCGGCGGACACAGGCTGCTGCTCGTTGCATGCGGCCAGCGCAAGCGCGTACAAAAGGAAAACCGCCCTCATACTAGGTTTGCCTTGAAGAACGCGATCGTGCGCTCGTCGGCGATCTTCGCCGCGCCGGCGTCGTAGTGCTTGCCGCCTTCGCGGGTGAAGGCGTGGTCCTGGTCCGCGTAAGTGTGCAGCGTAATCTTCGCATGGCCGCCGAGCCCGGCGTGCATTGCGTCTTGCGCCGCTTTGTCGACGAAGCCGTCCCTGCCGGCGATGTGCAGCATCAGCGGCTGCTTGATGTTGGCGGCTTCGCCGACGAACGCCGGAATATTCACGCCGTAATAGCCGACGCTTGCATCCGCATCGGTGCGGCACGCCGTGAGATAGGCGAGCAGGCCGCCGAGGCAATAGCCGACCGCGCCGACTTTTGTACAATTCATGCCGCGCGCGTGCGCGATGGCCGCCTGCACGTCGCGAACGCCGGCATCGAGGTCGAAGCGCTTGAAGTAATCGAAGGCCTGCGCCCACTCGGCCTCGCTCTGGTCGGTGATGTCGATGTCCTTGCCGAGGCGCCAGAACAGGTCCGGCGCAATAGCGAGAAAGCCCTCGCGCGCCAGCCAGTCGGCCTTCTTGCGCATCACCGCGTTGACCCCGAAAATCTCCTGGATCGCCACTACGGCCGCCTTCGGCGTCCCTTCCGGGCGCGCCACATAGGCTCGGAAACCCCCATCCGGCCCCTTTACCTCGACCCAATCGCCCATCGGCTCGCCTCCGTCTGTTTTGCTGCAAGCGCGCGGGTTATAGACAGAACCCGCGCCTGATGCGCGAAGGATTCGCGGCCATGAAATTCACCGTCAATGTCGAATGCAGCCCCGAGGAAGCCCGCCGCTTCATGGGCCTGCCGGATGTCACCCCGATCAACGAACAGCTGATCGCCGAGATGGGCAAACGCCTGGAGGCCAACGTGGCGCTGATGAGCCCGGAGACGATGATGNNAAGCTGATGACCAGCGCCGCCGGCATGGCTAAGCCCTAACGGGACTTAGAGGTTTTCACATGAAACCGGGCACGATTGTCGCCTTGGCCTCGGGCGCGGGCCGCGCCGGCGTGGCGGTGATCCGCATGTCTGGGCCACGTGCCGGCGTCGTGCTGGGGGCGC
>DPWD01000101.1 GCA_003526465.1 Hyphomonadaceae bacterium | reverse complement strand
GACGAAGCGCAGCTGGATCTCATCGAAATCGCCGCGGCGCTTGCCCGGTGCGCGCGTCTGCGGCGGCGCGGCGGCAAGGCCAACGAACTTGGTCATGCGCTCAGTCATGGCGTCCTTGCTAACCCCATTGCATCTGCAAACGATGCGCGGCGAAACCGCGGGGGGCGGCGACGCCGCCGGCGATGACATCGCCCATTTCGCGGCAACCAAGTTCGCCGCCGAGATCGCGCGTGAGCGCCCCTTGGTCGATAGCGCCGGCGACCGCGTTTTCGATGGCGTCAGCCTCGGCTTCGAGGCCAAGTCCGAAGCGCAGCAGCATCGCCGCTGACAGAATTGCACCCACCGGATTCGCCAGGTCCTTGCCGGCGAGATCGGGCGCTGAGCCGTGCACCGGCTCGAACAGTCCGGGGCGACCGTCGCCAATGGAAGCGGAGGGGGATAGGCCCAGCGAACCCGCGAGCACCGAGGCTTCGTCGGACAGAATATCGCCAAACATGTTCTCGGTGAGGATCACATCGTAGGCGCGCGGATGGCGGATCAGGTGCATGGTCATGGAATCGACCAGCTGGTGCTCGAGCTCCACATCGGGGAAATGCTCGCGGTGCAGGCGCGAGACAGTTTCGCGCCAGAGCCGGCTGGTCTCCATCACATTGGCCTTGTCGACGGAGGTGACCTTGCCGCGCCGGCGGCGTGCGGTCTCGAACGCGAGCTTGGATACACGCTCGATCTCGGCGCGGCTGTAGACGCAGATGTCGCTGGCGGTATCGCCTTCGCGCTTCTTCTCGCCGTAATACGAGCCGCCGAGCAATTCACGGAACACCACGAGATCAACACCGGACACCACTTCTTCCTTGAGCGGCGTACGGTCGGCGAGCGATGCATGCACATAGACCGGGCGAACATTGGCGTAGAGGCCGAGCGCCTTGCGCAGATCGAGCAATCCCTTCTCGGGACGCTTGGGCGACTTGTCCCATTTGGGCCCGCCCACCGCGCCGAGCAGCACCGCGTCAGCGGCGCGGCAGGCTTTTAGAGTTGCCTCAGGCAGCGGCTCGCCGATTGCGTCGATACCGGCGCCGCCAATGGGGTGAGTTTGGAAGTTGAACGCATGGTCGTAGGTGTCGGCGACGCTTTCGAGCACTTCGCGCGCGGCGGCAATCACTTCCGGCCCAACGCCGTCTCCCGGCAGCAAGGTAATGTTGTAGGTCTTCACAACGCCCCCTCCAAACCATGCGCGCGCTCGTGCGCGGCGATGGCGGCTTCCTGGTCCAAGAGCCAGCCCAAATGATCGACGCCCTCAAGCAGACAACGCCGCGCGAATGGCTCGACGCGAAAACGCACGGGCTCGAGGTTCGCGAAGCGCAATTCAAGGTTCTCGAGATCGATGGTGACTTCGTAGCCGGGCCGCTCCAGCAGCGCGGCGTGCGTTGCAGCGTCGACCTCGATGGGCAGCAGGCCGTTCTTCAGCGCGTTTGACGTGAAGATATCGGCGACGCTGGTGGAGATCACCGCGCGGAAACCGAAATCCCTCAGCGCCCACGGCGCGTGCTCGCGCGAGGAGCCGCAAGCGAAATTGTCGCCCGCGACCAGCACGCGGTGCTCGCTTGGGTCGATCGCATTCAGAACGAAATCCGGTTTCGGCGCGCCAGTCACGTCATAGCGCCAGTCATGGAACGCGTGCTTGCCGAGGCCGTCGCGCGACGTGGTGGTGAGGAAGCGCGCTGGGATGATCTGGTCGGTGTCGATACTTGCTTGCGGCAGCACGACGGTGCGCGACTTCAGGATGCGGAATGGCTCACGCATGGGCCGTCTCCTGAAGCAAGGTGCGCGGATCGGTGAGCACGCCGGCAATTGCTGACGCCGCCGCCGTTGCGGGGCTGGCCAGAATGGTGCGCGCGCCCTTGCCTTGGCGGCCTTCGAAATTGCGGTTCGAGGTCGAGATCGCGAGCGCTCCGGGCGCCACCGTGTCGCCATTCATGGCGATGCACATCGAGCAGCCGGGCAAGCGCCATTCGGCGCCGGCGTCCAGGAACACAAGGTGCAGGCCCTCAGCCTCGGCCTCGCGGCGCACCGCCTCCGAACCGGGCGCCACCAGCATGCGCAGCCCTTCCTTCACGCGTCGCCCGCGCAGCACGTTCGCTGCCGCGCGCAGATCGGAAATGCGCCCATTGGTGCACGAGCCGATGAACACGACGTCGACAGGCTGGGCATTCGCCGGCTTGCCTGCTTCGAAACCCATATAGGCAAGCGCCTTGGTTTCGCTCTCGCTGCGCGGGGTGGGGATGGCCGCGCCCACCGGCGCGGAAGCGTCCGGCGTGGTGCCCCAAGTCGCCATTGGTGCGAGAGCGGAAGCGTCGAGCGATATTTCCTTATCAAAGCGCGCACCAGGATCGCTCGCGAGCGCGAGCCAGCTTCTGGCGGCGGCGTCAAAATCTTTGGGCGCGTGGCGGCGGCCGCGGAGATACTCGATCGTTGTCGCGTCCGGCGCCACCATGCCGGCGCGCGCGCCGGCTTCGATAGTCATGTTGCACAGCGTCATGCGCTCTTCCATGGAAAGCGCGCGCACGGCGCCGCCGGCATACTCGATCACGCAGCCGGTTCCGCCGCCGAAGCCAAGTGCGGCGATCACCGCGAGCGCCATGTCCTTCGCGGAAACGCTTTCGCTCAAGCGGCCCTCGATGGTGACCCGCATCGCTTTCGGTTTGCGCTGCAACAGACACTGCGTCGCCAGCACGTGGCCGACTTCCGAGGTGCCGATGCCGAACGCGAGCGCGCCGAAGGCGCCGTGCGTCGAGGTGTGGCTGTCGCCGCAGAC
>DPWD01000148.1 GCA_003526465.1 Hyphomonadaceae bacterium | reverse complement strand
CCTCCCCTCACGGGGAGGGGGAGACGCGCAACATGGGTGTGCGGCCGGCAGCCTCTTTTGTAATTCCGCCGGCCCCAAAACCCGCTAGCATGGGTCATGGACCTATTTTCCTACCTCATCCCGGCTGCCCTTCTCGCGGTGTTCCTGGCGCTCTGCTTTGGGATCTACACCCTGTTCCGTGGCGGCGATTTCGGCCGCTCCTGGTCGAACAAGGCGATGCGCATGCGCGTGGTGGCGCAGTTCGTCGCCATTCTGATTTTGGTCGCGGCGATGTGGTGGAAGCAGACCCATGGTTAGGCTCGACAAGATCGTCACCAAGGCCGGCGACGGCGGCAAGACGCGGCTTGCAACTGGCGAACCGGTGTCAAAAGCGAGCGCGCGCGTGGAAGCTTACGGCGCGGTGGATGAAACCAATTCCGCCATCGGCGTTGCGCGCCTCTACATCGCCGGAGACTTCGTGCTCGACCCGATGCTCTCGCGCATCCAGCACGATCTGTTCGATCTCGGCGCCGATCTCGCCACGCCCGGCGCCGCGGTCGAAGCGCTGCGCATCCAAGCAAGCCAAGCCGACCGCCTCGAACGCGAGGTGGAGCTGCTGAACGAAGATCTCGCGCCGCTTACCTCGTTCGTGCTGCCTGGCGGAAGCAAAGCGTCGGCGCACCTGCATTTGGCGCGCGCCATCGCACGACGCGCCGAGCGCGCCATCGTCGCGCTCTCGGAGGCCGAGCCGATCTCGCCCGAGACGGTGAAGTACGCCAATCGGCTCTCGGACCTGTTGTTCGTCGCCGCCCGCTGGGCCAACGACAAGGGCGCCGCCGACGTGCTCTGGAAGCCCGGCGCCAACCGGTGAGGGGCGGGGTTCATCACATCGATCTTACGGTGAAGGATGCCGGCGTCTCGCGGCCGTTCTATGAGGCCGTGCTCGGCTTCATGGGCTACCAGCTCAGCACGATCTATCCGGATGGTTATTGCGATTTCGATCTCAACGGAACGCGCTTCTGCTCGATCGGCATACGCGGCGAAAGCGGGCCAAACGCCGGGCGCAAGCACGACCGCTACACGCCGGGCCTGCACCATATGGCCTGGAACGCGGAGAGCCGCGCCGATGTGGACGCGCTCCATACGCTTCTGCTCCGCATCGGCGCGATCGTGCTCGATGCCCCCGCCGACTACCCTCAATACGGGGCGGGCTATTACGCTGTGTTCTTCGCCGACCCGGATGGGCTGAAGCTGGAATATGTGTTCAAGCCGGAGGGGTAAGCAAGCTTGGCGCGCCGGCGCCCTCGCCGGCATATGGTGCTCGCAACCGCACCGGCCCGTGCAAACTGAAGCACCGCATGCCGGCGAGGGCGCCGGCGCGCCAAGCGCTATGGCCGAAACTCCCGCGCGCGCTCGACCGTATCCGTCGCTTTCAGCTCCGCCGAGCGCATCAGCAGCACCAGCCAGTTGATGAAGTCGACAAGTATCGCGCCGAACCACACCACGAACACCAAGGCGAACAGCGTGGAGAGAAGCGTGGCGCCAGCCGCCCCGAGATGCGCCACGATCCAGGATGGATTGAACAGCGAGACCTCGCCGCGCGCCTGCTCTGCCACCGCCAATTGCTCGCGCAAATTCGACAGCCTCGCTTCCGCGGTTTGGGCGGCGGTATTGGCTTGCTGGAAAGCGGCGTCAGCTTCGGAGAAAGTCTGCGCCAGCGCGAATTCACGCAACCGCCGCTCGGCGAGTTCGTTCAAATAGGTCCGCAACTGCGCGCAATCGGCGGGCGTATAGCCACTCCAGTTCGAAGTGCGCGGACATGTGCCCATGTATTCGCCGATATTGCCGCGCAACTCCGCGATCACCTCTGGCGAGCGGGCGGTGGCGAGCTGACCGATGGCGCCGTTCTGACGCGGCGGGTTCTGCAGGAAAGCGGCGTTGCTGTCGGCCTGGGTGCGGTGCGCGGCTTCGGCCTCGTTGCGGGCGGCCTCCAGCCTACGCAGCTGCTCCGGCGGCGCGACCCCTGACATGCCCTCCTGCGCTTCCGTCATTTGCGCGCGGATCGCCTCGATCTGCTCGCCCAGCATGCGCCCGCGCTCCATCTCCCCTCGCGGGTAGAGCACCATGAGGCTGGCGGTAACGCCGCCCGCGAGCGTGAGCAGCGCCGCGACGAGCACGCCCAGATATTGGATGCGGTTGTAGCGGAACAGCATGAAGGTGCGCGAACGGGCGTAATCGCCCTCGACCTCGCTGGAATCGCGAAGGATAGCGATGGCGTCACGCAGGAACAGGAACGGCGTGGTGAACAGCGTCAGCGCCGCCCGCAACATGGCGCCCAGCGCCTCGATGAGCCGCCCGCCAGACAGCACGAAAATCGCGGCCAAACTGACGACGGCGAGCACGACAAGGCCCACCATCCAGTTCGCGAATAATGCCGACCAGAGTCCGCCTACGTTCATGTGTCCGCCCTCACGGGGCCGAACTTAGCCACGCTTTCGCGCGCGCGCTAACCGCACTCGCCGTTGGGGGGAATGGTTTGAGCAGGGCCGGCGCTAGCGCCAAAATCCCTTCTCCCCGTGCGGGGAGAAGGTGTCAGCGGAGCTGACGGATGAGGGGTCTTGGGCTGCTTGCCGAAAGACCGCGGCCCCCTCATCCGGCCTTCGGCCACCTTCTCCCCCGCAGGGGGAGAAGGGACGCGCCCGCACACAAGCACTACTCCACCACCCTAATATGCAGCTCCTTCAGCTGTTTCGCCGTCACCTCTCCCGGCGCGTTCATCATCAGGTCCTGCGCCTGTTGGTTGAACGGGAACACGATCACTTCGCGGATGTTGTCGACGCCCGCGAGCAGCATGACGATGCGGTCCACGCCCGGCGCGGAGCCCCCGTGCGGGGGCGCGCCATAGCGGAAGGCGTTCAGCATGCCGCCGAACTTCTCCTCCACGACTTCGCGGCCATAGCCGGCGATCTCGAACGCCTTGATCATGATCTCGGGCCTGTGGTTGCGGATTGCGCCCGAGCTCAGCTCCACGCCGTTGCAGACGATGTCGTACTGGAAGGCGGTGATCTTCTCGATGGTCGCGCGGTCGCTCGCGTCGAGCTTAAGGAAGGCTTCGTGATCGTAGTTCGGCATGGAGAACGGATTGTGGGAGAAGTCGATCCTCTTCTCCTCCTCGCTCCATTCGTACATCGGGAAATCGACAATCCAGCAGAACGCGAACTGCTCCTTGTCGGAGTGGTTCAATTCGTCGGCGACCTTGTTCCGGGCGAGGCCGGCGAATTTGTAAAACACGGACGGATCGCCAGCGACAAAGAAGGCGGCGTCGCCTTGACCAAGACCAAGTTGCTTCCGCAATGCCTCGGTGCGATCCGGTCCGATGTTTTTTGCAATTGGTCCAGCGGCATCAAGTGCCGGCGCGTCACTGCCGCTGCCATCCGCGGAGCCACCTCCTCCAGCGCGTCCAGCTCCAGAGCCGGACCCATCCGACTCCCCAGCACCACCGCCTTCGCGCCAGAAAATGTAACCAAGCCCCGGCTGGCCTTCGCTTTGCGCCCAGGCATTCATCTTGTCGCAAAACGCACGCGACCCGCCTGACGGCGCGGGAACCGCCCATACCGCGTTGCCCGACTTCTCCAGTATGCGCGCAAATAACCCAAAACCGCCGCCGCGGAAGTGTTCGCTGACATCAGCGAGCACGAGCGGGTTGCGCAGGTCGGGTTTGTCGGAGCCGTATTTGGCGATGCTCTCGGCGTAGGGAATGCGTGGGAAGGCGCCTGCTTCGGTCACGCGCTTGCCCTGAGCAAATTCCCCGAACACGCCAGCGAGCACCGGCTCGATGGCGTTGAACACATCCTCTTGCGTAACGAAGCTCATCTCGAAATCGAG
>DPWD01000376.1 GCA_003526465.1 Hyphomonadaceae bacterium | reverse complement strand
TCCCCGCTGCGCGCGGCGACCAGACAATCGTGACCGCGGCTGCGCATTCGAGCGAGGCCGTGGCTCGAGCCTTGGCGGCGAGAGTCGATTGCTGCGTGCTTGGGCCGCTTTTCCCGACCCGGAGCGGCGCCGGCAGGCGTCCATTGGGCTTGTTCCGAGCGTCGCAGATCGCTCGGACCGCGCCGGGAAAGGTCATTGCGCTGGGCGGGGTGACCGCAGTGAACGCCCGCTTGCTGGCGGGGCGCGGATTTGCCGGAGTTGCGGCGGTGGACGCCTTTTCAGGCAGTTAGTTAGAACCGGAACGCCGATTCTATGCGGACGCCAGCCAGCGGCTCATCGACCGCAGGCTGTTCCGCCTGGGGCGCGCCTGGCCGTTCCCGCGATTCCAGGCTGACTTCACCGCCCACCCGCAGGCTCGGCGTGAACTGGTAATAAGCCCCAACCGAGGTCTGGTCGCCGCGCCCACCCTCGGGGAGCCGCTCGATTCGCTGCGCCTCGCGCACACCGACAGTCACACCCCAATGCCGGCTGAGGTTCCAGCGCGGCGGCGGCAGGCGGTCATTTTCCGGCTCGCCAGTAATGGATTCCGCGACCCCGCTCGAGGTTGTAAACCTTTGATACCAGGGCACAGCCGCGCCGACCTCGGCGCTGGAAATTGTGGCTTCAGAGGCTGCAGGGGCCTGCGCATGCGCCGCGCCAGCCGTCGCCAGAACGGCGCCTGCCAAGACTAGAGCCGAAGACCGAAACACCCGAAATTCCCCCTAAGCGGTACTGCGCCCAGACTCTATACTCTGAATCGTATCCAAACCGCAGTGATAATAAGCCACAGGCCCGACAAATTTTTCGTCAAAATCTGGGCGGACTGAGCGCGCACCTCTCAAGCAGCTTCCCCCTGGTTCGCCGCTCGGTGCGTGTTATATGGGCCCCGCGCCGGCGCCAAGAACTGCCGGGGGGCCGAAAAACTGGCGGAGAAACAAGGCATGTCGCAGGCTGGGCGGAATTTCTTTCGGGTGGCGGTGTGCCTGGCTGCGGCCCTGGCGTTGTCGGCCTGCTCGATGTTTGGCGGCGGCGACCGGTCTGCTCGCAACGACGGCCGCGACCGAGGCGCCAATGTAGGGGCGAATATCGGCGTTAACTCATTTTTGTGGCGCGCTTCGCTCGACACCCTGAGTTTCATGCCGCTGGCTTCGGAGGATCCTTTCGGCGGCGTCATCATCACCGATTGGTATTCCGATCCGACCACGCCTGCCGAGCGCTTTAAGGCGACTGTGTACATTCTCGACACGCGGCTGCGCGCGGACGCGCTTAACGTCTCGCTGTTCCGCCAAACTCAGGCCAACGGCCAGTGGAGCGATGCGGCGGTCAATCCGGACACCGAGATCCAGATCGAGAATCAGATTCTGCGGCGCGCGCGCGAACTCCGCCTGAGCGCGGTCGGCAACTAGACACGCGGCGTTTTTGCAGCCACCAAAAGCGCCGCTTAAAGGGGCGCTGCAAGAGCCATGTCTCGCTACAATCACCGCGAAGTCGAACCGAAATGGCGTGCGCGCTGGGCTGAGGCGGGCATCGACCGCGCGCTTCCGCCCGACGAAGCCAAGGGCAAGCCGAAAGCGTATATCCTCGAGATGTTCCCCTACCCTTCGGGACGCATCCATGTCGGCCATTCGCGCAATTACACCATGGGCGACGTCATCGCGCGCTTCCGGCGCGCAAACGGCTACAACGTGCTGCATCCGATGGGCTGGGACGCGTTCGGCCTGCCCGCTGAAAACGCGGCGATGGAAAAGAACGTCCACCCGGGCAGCTGGACGCGCCAGAACATCGAAGCGATGCGCGAGCAGCTGAAATCGCTGGGCTTAGCGATCGATTGGTCGCGCGAGGTCGCGACCTGCGACGCGACTTACTACAAGCATCAGCAGGCGATGTTTCTGGCGTTTTGGCGCAAGGGACTCGTCTATCGCAAAAAGCAAAAGGTGAATTGGGACCCTGTCGACTTGACCGTGCTCGCCAACGAGCAGGTGGTCGATGGCAAGGGCTGGCGTTCGGGAGCGCCCGTGGAGACGCGCGAGCTGGAACAATGGATGTTCCGCGTCACCGCTTATGCGGAAGATTTGCTAAGCGCCATCGGCGGCCTGGACAAATGGCCGGACAAAGTGCGGCTGATGCAGTCGAACTGGATCGGCAAGAGCCAGGGCGCGAAGATTTGGTGGGATATCGCGAGCGTACCCCAAACGTTGGCGGCGATGGGCAGCGATTCCTCTGGACGCAGCCACGCGCGCGATCCAGTCGAGGTTTACACCACGCGCCCGGACACCCTCTTCGGCGCGAGCTTTCTCGCGTTGGCGCCCGATCATCCGTTGACCAAGACTATCGCCGATCACAATCCGGCGGTTGCGAAGTTCATCGAAGATTGCGCGCGGCTCGGCACTTCGGAGGCCGACATCGAGAAGGCAGAGAAGTTCGGCGTCGATCTGGGCGTCCGCGTGAAACATCCGTTCGACGAAAGCTGGGAATTGCCGGTGTGGGCGGCGAATTTCGTGCTTTCGACCTATGGCACGGGCGCCATCTTCGGCTCGCCAGCCGGCGATCAGCGCGATCTCGATTTCGCCAACAAGTACAAGCTGCCGTTCAAGCCGGTGGTGCTGCCGCCGGGCGCGGACGCGGCGACGTATGCGATTACGGACGAGGCTTATGTCGGCGAAGGCGTAGCGTACAACTCACGCTTCCTCGAAGGGCTCTCCACCAAGGAAGCGATCGCGCGCGCCATCGACGAACTCGTGAAGCTGGAAAAAGGCGAAGCGACGACGCAATGGAGGTTGCGCGATTGGGGGGTGTCGCGGCAACGGTATTGGGGCTGCCCTATTCCGGCGATCCATTGTGCCAAGTGCGGCGTCGTGCCGGTTCCGGAAAAGGATTTACCCATCGCGCTGCCCGAGGACGTGACGTTCGAGCGCGACAAGCCGGGCAACCCGCTGGATCGCCATCCAACATGGAAGCACACAAAGTGCCCGCAATGCGGCGGCGCGGCGATGCGCGAGACCGATACGCTCGACACGTTCGTCGATTCGTCCTGGTATTTCGCCCGCTTCACCGATGCGCACAATGAAACCGCACCATTCGACAAGAAGCTCGCGTCATATTGGCTCCCCGTGGATCAATATGTCGGCGGCATCGAGCACGCCGTGCTGCACCTGCTCTATTCCCGCTTCTTCTGCCGCGCCATGCGCGATTGCGGGTATTTGGATCTGCCCAGCGGCGAGCCGTTCGCTAGCTTGTTCACGCAGGGCATGGTTGTGCATGAGACCTATCGTGTGCGTGAAACGCAGATAGATGGCGACTTGGTGGAAACGCCGGCAGAAGACGTTTTGCAGGTGAGAGGGACCGAGTTGTATGTCGACGTTCGTTCGCCGAATAACAGCGGGACTACTTTGTCCGAACGTCTGGCCGTAGATTTTTTTGTTCCGGCGCAATGGGCGTTGCCTGAATGGGTTGAGCGTCGGGATACCAACGCGTTTGTGATCGGAACAGACATTCTCGTCGAACCCGGCGCGATAGAAAAAATGTCGAAGTCAAAAAAGAACGTCGTCGATCTCGACGCGTTCGTTTCCGATTTCGGGGCCGATGTTGCGCGCTGGTTTGTGCTCTCCGACTCCCCGCCCGAGCGCGATGTGGAATGGACCGCGAGCGGCGTTAAAGGCGCTTGGAATTTTGTGCAGCGCGTGTGGTCGCTGACGGAGGCGCATGCAACGGCGCACCCCTCCCCCCCACCGGCTGCTTCGCAGCCGGCGAATCCCACGAGTGCGGGATCGCTTCGCGATCCCGAG
>DPWD01000372.1 GCA_003526465.1 Hyphomonadaceae bacterium | reverse complement strand
CCCACCCCCTACCCCCGCCCCGCGAGGGGGCGGGGGAGTGCAACAGACGCTCCTCTGGCTCGTCCTCTGGCTCGCGCCTGTCGCGCTCATCGGCGCTACGCTTGGAACCGATCACATTCTCTTCCAGATCGCGGCGCTGTTTTCGGTGCTCGCGTGCGTCACCTTTGGCGGCGCCTATGCGGTGCTCGCCTATCTCGCAGTGGAAACAGTCGCGCGCGGCTGGCTAACGCCGGCGCAGATGATCGATGGCTTGGGGCTCGCGGAAACCACGCCGGGTCCGCTGATCCTGGTGAACCAATTCGTCGGCTTCATCGCTGGCTGGGGCGAGGGCGGCGTGTGGCTTGCGCTCGGGGGCGCTGCACTGGCGCTTTGGTGCACGTTTGCGCCGTCGTTCGTTTGGATCTTCGCCTGTGCGCCGTTTGCGGAGCGTGTCCAGGATAATCCCCGCGCTGCCGGCGCACTCTCCGCCATTACCGCCGCCGTGCTGGGCGTCATCGCCTCGCTCGCGCTCTACTTCGCCACGCACGCACTCTTTGCACGGCAAGTGAGCTTCGGGCCGTTGACCCTCCCGGATTTCACAACCGCGCGCTGGTGGATGCTGGCGCTTGCGCTCGCGGCGGGCTTTGCGCTGATCCGCTTCAAGGCAAACCTGCTCGCCGTTCTCGCCGCCTGCGCGCTTGCGGGCTTGGCGGGCCATGCCGCCGGCCTGTAAGCGTCAGAAGCTGCACGATGTCGCTAACGAACATGCTTCGGTTCTATCGTGCCGTCAGCGAGTCCCCTCATTATTACGTATGGCCTGAGAAGCGCCAGACAGAAGTGAAACCTGTAACGCTTGCGTGTTCCTTCTCGCATGAGAACCGGTCCGCGCCCCTCCTGGCAGAATTTGTCGAGGTTCTTATTGAAGGTTGCCGTTGTGACGGAACGACCCAAGATCTTGGACAACGGCGCGGTGACCGCGGACGGTGTAAATCTGTTCTTTTCGTCAGTTCTCGCCAGGGCGCAGGCAAGTAAAACCTGGCGATACATGTTCGCGCGAGAGCTCGAAACCGCCTGGTCGTAGGCCTCGGCAATCGCCTCATCCGCATCACGCACAATGGCCGTCATCGCCTGATCGAGATCCGTTTGCACGACATCTACCGACCTTCGTTTGACTGCATGTCTTGCTGCGTTGAGTGTTATGAGGTGCGTGTAGCCAGGAAAGCCATCCGACATGGCGACGATATTTTGCGTCGCGCTCCTAGTGATTGTCATGCCTAGCGGAGGGATTCGATCTTCGACTATATGGGTTAGCTCCTCACGGCTCATGCGCGGCATGTAGATTTGCTTGAGCGCTCTCGGCAGGGATTCGTGATTCTCAAATAGCTCATTGATGTTTCGAGCGATGCCGACGATCACAATCGAGATGTGCCTGAGGTTGTCGGAGATGTTCTTGAGCGTGTCGCTCAGCAGGACTTTGGTCTGCTTATCCTTGATCCGATCGAACTCATCGATGATGAATATCGTTCGCTGATTTCGGGGCAGCGCTTCCAACAGCTCAATGACCTCGGTAGGGTTTTTTGTATCGCCCAACAATTGCTTGGCGGTTCGCTCTTCCCAACGAAAATCGCTTAAGAGGTCGTGCCAAATTGAAGCGTACTTGTGCTCAGCTGAAGCAAGGCGCTTGACGCACTTGATTCGCTCGTTCGGCAGTCGGAGGAACGTCTCCAGCAAGTTAGCGAAGGAAGTCTTGCCGACGCCCCGGTCCCCGTAGATGATCGCGTGTCGGCCGCGCAATCCAACCGCGTCTTCGACTTCGGAAATGAGATCCAGTCGTCCTGTGAAGAGTTCCTGATCGTCCACGGGGTGGTGGGGGGTAAAATGATGTCCTAGGAGTACATAGAGTTCGCGCCACTCGTTGGCGCTGGCGGGCACAATTTTTGCGGTTGGACGATTTGCGCCGGTCATTTCGGTATGCCTCTTGATTGGCGATACAAAGGCACGATTCGCGACGCAGGTCCATTATTTGCGCCGGAGGTAAGTCCGGGGTTTCGCGGCGGGCGGCCCGCGCCTATAGCCCCTGCGACCCCGTTTCAGCCCCCAGGATCCCCATGAACATTCACGAATACCAAGGCAAACAAGTGCTGAAGAGCTTCGGCGTTCCGGTTCCGCGCGGGTTTCCCGCGTTTACAACCGAGGAAGCGGTCGAGGCCGCCGCCAAGCTCGGCGGTTCGGTGTGGGCGGTGAAGAGCCAGATCCACGCCGGCGGCCGCGGCAAGGGCCGGTTCAAGGAGCCGGAGGCCGGCGAGAAGGGCGGCGTGCGCATCGCCAAGGCGCCAGAGGAAGTGGGGCTGTTCGCCTCGCAAATGCTGGGCCGCACTTTGGTGACGCTGCAAACCGGCCCGGCCGGCCGCGTTGTGAAGCGCCTCTACATCGAAGAGGGCGTCAGGATCGCCAAGGAATTCTATCTCTCCGTGCTGGTGGATCGCGAGAGCGGGCGGGTAGCGTTCGTGGCGAGCGAGGCGGGCGGCATGAACATCGAGCAAGTCGCCCACGATACGCCGGAGAAAATCACCAACGTCGCCATCGACCCGATGGCAGGTCCCACGCGCGCCGATGCGGAGAAGATCGCACGCGCTTTCGGCGTAAGCGGCGCGCAGGCCGAGCAATGCGTCGATCTCGTGAGCAAGCTCTACACGGCCTTCACCAAGAGCGACATGAGCTTGCTCGAGATCAACCCGCTGATCGTGAGCGAGGCGGGCGAGCTCATCTGCGCCGACGCAAAAGTCGGCTTCGATTCCAACGCCGAGTTTCGCCACAAGGAATGGGAGGCGCTGCGCGATCTGGGCGAGGAAGACCCCAAGGAAATCGAGGCCTCGAAATACGACCTCTCCTACATCGCGCTCGACGGCGAAATCGGCTGCATGGTCAACGGCGCGGGCCTCGCCATGGCGACCATGGACATCATCAAGCTGTTCGGCGCCGAGCCCGCGAACTTCCTCGATGTCGGCGGCGGCGCGAGCAAGGAGAAGGTGACCGCCGCCTTCAAGATCATCACCGCCGATCCGAAAGTGAAAGGGATTCTCATCAATATTTTCGGCGGCATCATGAAATGCGACGTGCTGGCCCAAGGCGTGGTCGAAGCGGTGCGCGAAGTGGGGCTGGCCGTGCCGCTGGTGGTGCGGTTAGAGGGCACTAATGTCGATGCCGGCAAACAGATCATCCGCGAAAGCGGGCTGAATGTGATCAGCGCGGATGATTTGGAGGACGCGGCGCGGAAGATTGTGGCGGCGGTGCGGGGGTAGGGGGATGAGGCGAAGGCCTTCTTGGAGAATTAAATGCGCCTGACATTGATTGCTGTAGTGCTCTTTCTAGGGTGCACTGCTGTGGCCGGCGCCCAGCCGCAGGATGGGCGTGTTCGCGCGTTTCAAGAGATTTGCTCGACACCGGGTGCGCTTCATCGAATTGAGGAAGCGGCGCTGGGGCTTGGTTGGGCCGTAGCGGGAGCTGAGGAGGGCGCGCCCTTGGCGCGCCTCACCCGGATGACGGCGCAGACAATCCCCGGAGTTGAATTGCGAGTGCTGCAAAGGGAGGTAGAGAATGGGGGTTACTTCCTCCTGCTGTCGGAGGCGCGAATGCCTCAGTTCATGATGTACACGTGCTCGATTTACGATCTTGAGGCGACCGAAGCGCCCGATCCAAACTCTGTCGCGTCGTGGTTGGGATCAGACCCGGTCCATCAAGAGGGAGGGGGCTCCTCGCGCTACGATTGGATGCAGCCAACATCACTGCCACGTGTATTTTCGATCAAATTAGGATGGGTTGCGCCGGGCAGTGACGTGGCTGAGATAGTTGGCTATTCCGGATACTCATTAGGAATGGAAGGCGTCGGGCCGTTACCGCATTAGAGGCTGGCTTAAGCAGGCGCCGTTCTTGATTTGTGCGCCGCCTGTGTTAGTGTGAGCGCATGGCCGACGATGAGCCATTCGATGCCGAGAAGGTTGCCAACCTCACGCAGCTTCAGTTGCGGCGCATCGAGGAGCAAACGCTTACGCTGATGGAAATCGCGCTCCGCCAGGATGAGCGAACAAGTCGCGTTGAGCGCGACATTGGCGAAATCAAGCGCGACATCGGTGAGATACGCTCCGAGATGGTCTTGATGGAGAACCGCCTTCTGAATCAGACGACGCCGGCAAACAGATCATCCGCGAAAGCGGGCTGAACGTGATTAGCGCGGACGATTTGGAGGATGCGGCAAGGAAGATTGTGGCGGCGGTGCGGGGGTAGGGTGCTTCAGGGCGCAGACTTCGAACTCGACGCTGGCGTCGTCTTTGGCGCTTTCCGCGACTTGTGTTTGGTAACTGAAGCCGACATCGGCCTGGTAGAGGCCGCTGCGTTGCACGACGGTTTCGAGCAGTTCGACTTTCGCGTCTCGGTACGGCGCGATGTGCTCAAACTCAAGCGTCGCGTCGCGTTCCGGAGGCCGGGCTTCTTCCTCACCGCTCAGCACTTCGTGGCGCAAGAGGCGAAGAAACCAACCGCAGCATTGAACGTTGCGAGTCTCCTTGCGAAGCCCGTAAATTTCGAGGCCGTTGGGCTCATTTTCACGGCGAAATTTGGAGAGCCCAACCAACGCGACCTTGCCGGAGCTGGCGTAGCATTCGCCTCAATCGCTGGCGTGAAGGATCGACCGGCGACATATGACGAGGCTTATGCGCGCCACGAGGCAGGCGAAGGTGATCTCGTTGTGATCCATCTGAACGATGTTCGCACCCAAGCTCATGTGCCGTCACAAACGACATCCATGAGCTGCACGAGATGGATACGATAGAAATCCTCCGCGCCATGCGTCTCGCCCAGCCACGCCGTCGTGAACGGCAAGAGCGAGAGAAAGAACAGCAGCGCCATGTTGGCCCAGAGGATCGCACCGTTCACGCGCTCGACCGTGTGCATCATGTGGTGGTGATTGTTCCAATAAATCGCCACGTAGGCAAAGCTCAGCACATAGCTCAGGAAGGTCGGCCAGACTTCCGCCAGCGCGGCGAGCGTACCCTCCTCCGGCGCATGCAACTCCAGCACCATGATGGTGATGATGATGGCGATGACGCCGTCGCTGAAAGCAAGCAGCCGGTCTTTTTCCATTTCGTCTTCCCCGCGCAGGCTCTATAAGCGGGCCCAAGGGTAAGAGGAAGAAACCGAGAAGGGAATCCCAATGATCGGCTACGTCACGCTAGGCACAAGCGACCTGCAGCGCGCCGCCAAATTCTATGACGCCATCGCCGCCGAGCTTGGCGTGGGCCGCATGTTCGACACCGAGACCTTCATCGCCTGGGGCAAGCCCGGCGGCGGCGCGGGCATCGGCCTCACCAAGCCCTATGACGGCAATCCGCCGACGGTCGGCAACGGCGTGATGGTGGCGCTCGAATGCAAGGATCGCGCCCAGGTCGACAAGATCTACAATCTTGCGCGCTCCATGGGCGCGCCCGACGAAGGCGCCCCCGGCGAACGCTGGCCGGGCTTCTACGCCGGCTATTTCCGCGACCCCGACGGCAACAAGTTGAACGCGTTCATCATGGGGTAAATGGTTCCTACGGACGGCAACCTTGGCTAAGCAGAGCGCCCTCGCCGGGTGGAGAAACACATGACTAAAACCGAAGCGCCGTTGCGCACTCTGATCTCAACGGCGTTTGACGGCGACTCGCCGCCGCCGCGATTGAGCGTTGCGGTGGTCAGCTTGGTAGAATTGTGCCAGCGCGCCATGCCCGATCCGATCAAGCTGCGCGCCGCCCTGGTGGATGAAGCCGGCTTCGATGTCGGCCGGCCAGAACGCGCCGAGGAGATCGCAAGCATCTGGGCGTTGGACAACAAGCTGATTGCGACCCCCGTGCGCGGCCTGCGCCACGAGATTTTCGGCCGCCTTCGTCACCAGGCCCCGGTGCTGATACTGCTGAGCGTTGGCGAGTCGGAAGGCAAGGAAGTGGTTTTCGTAACCGCATTTTTCAGCGGCGCGACAGAAGCCGATGTTATCAAGGCGGTGACGCACGTGACCAAGAAGCCGCCGTTTGGCGGCGGGCGCGTCAGCAATGCCAGCGGCGCAACTGTGAGACGCGCGTTCTGGGACGTGGAAGGCGAGGCGGGGGTGCGCGCCATGGTTGCCTGCGGGCCCGACAATGTCGAGGCTCTCGATCCGCCGCGCGCGATTATCGCCTTCAATTTCGCGGCGGCGAAAACCTAGCTTCCCGGCGCGGCGCAATCGAACCGAGCGCGTTACGCCGCGCGCGCGCTGGCGAAGATCGCTTCCACCTCCGAGGCGAGGGCGCCGTAATAATGTTCGCTCGGCGCGAGGAACAGCAGCAAATTCAGCTTGTCGCCAGCGCGGGCGACCAAAGCCGTGCCGGAAATGTTGAGCCCCGCCGCCGTGCGCGACGAAAGGTCGAAGCGCACACCGGGGGCGGCGCCAAATTCCTGCGGCCTAAGCGCGCTCGCTTCCGGGGCCTGATAATCCAATGCCGCGACGCTATCGATCACGAACTCGACCAATTCACTGTCGCTCATGTCTGAGCGATAAGTTGGGCGGGGCGTGTCCTTATCGAGTGGACGCACCAGCGATTGCCCAGGATCGAGGGCGGCGAGATAGAACCGATTGAGCGCGAGCCCATCCATTGACAGCAATTGCACGTTGGGCGGACGCGGCATCATGGTCACCGACATGTCCGACCATGGCCGGCCGAGATTGACGGTGAAAGCCGCCCCAGCCTTGTAGGGGCCCGCCGGCGCGAGGCTCGCTGTCGCGCAACCGGAGACCAACGCCCCTCCCGCTGCACTGGCGAGGATAGCCCGTCTCGTGAGTTTCATTGACCCCCTCCTTGCCGTGACCATTGCGCAAGGCGCGCTTCGATGAGTGCGCGATCCTCGGCATTTGGAGCACGCTCGAGATATGTGGTGAAATAAGCGGCGGCCTCGGTGTTGCGGCTGTCGCGGGCGGCCATTTCGCCGAGCTCGCGCCAAGCTGCGGCGGGCGCGTCGGGTTGTGCAATGGCCGCACTATAGTGCGCGAGCGCACGCGCG
>DPWD01000377.1 GCA_003526465.1 Hyphomonadaceae bacterium | reverse complement strand
CGCGCCGCGGGCGGACGGCTTATTATCGGCGGCGTTGAACTCGCCATCACCGGCGAAACCAAACCGTGCGCCAACATGGACCGGCAATGGCAGGGCTTAACCGCCGCGCTCACGCCGGATTGGCGCGGCGGGCTAACCGCGCGCGTGCTGCGAGGCGGGGAGGTGTGCGTGGGGGATGGGGTGAGGTGGGGCGCATAATCAGCCGCCGCGCGCGTTCCCCTTCTCCCTTGCGGAGAAGGGGTTAGGGGATGAGGGGCGTGCAAAGAATCCGGCGCCCGCCTGTCGCCCGCCCCTCACCGCCGCGGGTGGGTTTCCATCGCACTAGATATCGACTCGCCTGGGGAGCTTCTTTGCGAGTGCAGCAAATACCTCAACAGGGTCAGCCCCCAGCGCTCTGGTTATCGCATAGAACTCGATGACGTCGATGCGGCGCTCACCGCGCTCGATGTATGAGATGAAAGGCTGCGGTTTGCCAAGGCGCTTGGATAGCTCAACCTGGGTCATGCCCTTCTTCTTGCGGAGGGCGACCAATGCTTCAAGCAAGGACGCGTAGGCGTCGGTGAACACCGACTTGGGCATGGCTGGAACGAACTCCAGCCAGTTGCCGTATATCTGATCTCCGGATATATGAGTTTCATATATTTGCGGAAAAGGGCGGGCGGGGCCACGCGTGTTTGACCTTAGTGTGGAGACGATCGCCTTCGCGTCGGCAGGCGTGCATGTCCTCGGGTATGCCGCATACATCGGCTTTGTGCGGCGAGGCCAAATCGACGCGAACCCGCTCAGCTGGCTTATGTTCGCTTACGGAACAGGATTGCTAACCTTCCTTGAGTATCGGTCTGGCGCTTCCTGGGTGGAGCTCTTGCTACCAATTGCTTGTTCGCTCTCCAGCGTCGTGGTGGCCGCGCTCTGCGTTCGAGCGACAAGAATTCCAAAGTTGGAGTTTGGCGACGTTGCCGTTTTTTGCGTCGACGTGGCACTGACGCTCGCATATGTCGGCACTTGGTTTGCCGCACGAAACGACCTGACAGGGGCGTATTCCAAACTTGCGGTAATTGCGCTCCTCGTGTGCGCAAATCTCACGACGGTAACGGCGTTCGTTCCAATATTGCGATCAACCCTATCGACCCCCTCCAATGAGCGCGTTTTGCCTTGGCTGTTTTGGACGGGCGCGTACGCGCTCCTGTTCGCTGTCACTATGCAGGACGTCACTTCAATCAGTCGCCTCTCGCTCCTACTCTACCCGGGCTTGAACGCGATGCTTCATTTTGCCGTCGCCCTGCTCGCAATGAGTCGCTGGTGGCGACCTCACGCGCAATCGTGCTTGGAGACCCGTGAGGCCGGGGCTGTGGGAATAGGACTATTCACGACACGTGCAATTCGCCGGGGGGGACGCGCATTTGTTTTGTCCGGGCAAATGAGACGATGGGAGAGCCGAACCCAGGAGGATGCCGGATGAAATGAAAACTGGTTCGGAATCGGTAAGGACCTATGGGTCGAGCCTCAAGCGCCGTACATGTTTATCAATCATAGCTGCTCGCCGAATTTGGGCGTTCGTGGAGAGCGCGACTTCATCGCGCTTCACGACATTGCACCGGACGCCGAATTGACGTTCGACTATTCGATCACTGAAGAAGAACCAGAATGGCGCATGGAATGCAGGTGCGGCGCTCAGAATTGCAGGGGCATCATTGGGCCCATCCAGATGTTACCTTACGAAATTTTCCTGCGCTATCTTCCCTTCATCGGCGGTCACTTCCGACGCGTGTACTTACGGCACCGTTCGCGACGAACATCGCATGCGAACGCCGGTGCGCTCAAATATGTTGAGGGCGTCGCGGCGCCAGACTCAAAACTGTAAGGGCGCTGTTAACCCCTTCGCTTGACTGACAGGCGCCTGAGTGTCGGCCGGCCCCTCACCCCGCCGCTTCGCGGCGACCCTCTCCGCAAGGGAGAGGGTGGGACTAAGCCGCGACCTTCGTAAACGCCAGCGTCGCATTCGTCCCGCCAAACCCGAACGAATTGCTCAGCACGCAATTGAGTTCGCGATCCTGGCGCTTGCGCACGATGGGCAGATCCTCGAACGCTGGGTCGAGTTCTTCGATGTGCGCGCTTTCGCAGACGAACGCGTTGTTCATCATCAGCAGCGAATAGATCGCTTCCTGCACGCCGGCCGCGCCCAACGAATGCCCGGTCAGCGATTTGGTGCTCGAAATCAGCGGCGGCTTGGGCCCAAACACCGCGCGCACCGCCTCCATTTCCTTGATGTCGCCGACTGGTGTCGAGGTGCCGTGCGTGTTGAGATAATCCACCGGGCGGTCGAGGTAGCGCATCGCCATTTTCATGCAGCGCGAGGCGCCTTCGCCAGAGGGAGCGACCATGTCGTAGCCGTCGCTATTGGCGCCGTAGCCCGCGACTTCGGCGTAGATTTTCGCGCCGCGCTTCTTGGCGCGCTGGTATTCTTCCAGCACCAACACGCCCGCGCCGCCGGCGATGACGAAGCCGTCGCGATTCTTGTCGTAGGCGCGCGAGGCTTTCTCTGGCGTGTCGTTGTACTTGCTGCTCATCGCGCCCATCGCATCGAACAGCACCGAGAGCGTCCAGTCCAATTCTTCCGAGCCGCCGGCGAACATCACGTCCTGGCGGCCGTCGCGGATGTGTTCGAAGGCATTGCCGATGCAATGGGAGGAGGTGGCGCAGGCCGAGGAGATCGAATAATTGATGCCGCGTATTTCAAACGGCGTCGCAAGCGTAGCACTCGCGGTGGAAGACATCGCCTTCGGCACCGCGAACGGCCCGACGCGCTTGGCGCCTTTCTCGCGCGCGGTGTCGGCGGCGAGCACGATTGCCGCGGCGCTTGGGCCGCCCGACCCCATGATGATGCCGGTGCGCTCGTTGGAGATGTCGTGCTTCTCCAGGCCCGCATCGGCGATCGCCTGCTGCATGGCGATGTAGTTCCAGCCCGAGCCTTCGCCCATGAAGCGCATCACGCGCTTGTCGACCACTTCCTCGGGCCGCACTTGCGGCTCGCCGTGCACCTGGCAGCGCATGCCTTTCTCGGCATATTCCGGCGCGGCGCGGATGCCGGATTTCGCCTCGCGCAGGCTGGCGGTGACCTCTTGTGTGTTGTTGCCAATGGAGGAGACGATCCCCATTCCGGTGACGACGACGCGGCGCATGGGCGCTCCTCCTATTTCATGCCGGCGGCGAGCTGTTCGGCCGAGAAGAGCCCGACCTTCAGGTCCTTGGCGCTGTATATGGGGTTGCCGTCGGCCAGAACGATGCCGTCGCCGATGCCCATGTGCAGGCTGCGCCGGATCACGCGGCTCATGTCGATCTCGTAGCGGACCAGCTTGGTCGCCGGCGTGATCTGTCCGCGCAGCTGCACTTCGCCCACGCCAAGTGCGCGGCCGCGCCCGGGCGAGCCAGACCAGCCCATGAAGAAGCCGACCAGCTGCCACATGGCGTCCAGGCCCAGGCAACCGGGCATGACCGGGTCGCCCCGGAAATGGCAATCGAAGAACCAACGCTGCGGGTTGATGTCGAACTCGGCCTCCACGCGCCCCTTGCCGTGCGCGCCGCCATCGACGGCGATCGAGGTGATGCGGTCGAACATCAGCATCGGCGGCAGCGGCAATTGCGCGTTGCCAGGGCCGAACATGCGCCCCTCGCCCGAGGCGATGAGGTCTTCGTAGGAAAGGGACGAAGGTCTGTCGGCCATGGCCTGGCTTAGAGCCGGGGGCCCGCGCCGGCAAGGGAAACGAGACCCGCGCTTGGGTCTCTGCCTCGACCTTAACGCGCCCAGCTGCCCCTGGCGGCGTTGGCGGCGTCAACAAAGTCGGCCAGCCGCCGCACTATGCCTATCAGCGCGCGCGCCAGCGAGGATTTGGGAGGCAGCAAGTCCAACGCGTTGCGCAAATGATCGAGCGCGTGGCCGCATTCTTGTAGCACACTGGGCTGGGTAGACATTCCGGCGCCTCCACTCGCGTCGGAGACGCTTGCGCACTTGCCGATTCGCTGAAAGTGGGTGATCACCCACAGCAGGACCTGCCGCGAAATGGAGGACCAAGTTGCATCCCGCCGCCAGACTGTGGAGTTTTGTCGATAGCTGCGAGACGCTGAGTTCGGTCGACGCGCTCGGCCTTCGTTTTCTGGATGAAATGTCAGAAATGGGATTTCCATACGTGGCCTTGGCAAGCCACGTAGACCCGCTCAAGCCCCCTCCAGGCGCAATCATGGTGTTGCGCTATCCGCCTTCCTGGGTCGCCCATTACAGCAGCGAGCACCTCGACCGGATCGATCCCGTCTTTGAGGTAGCAAGCCACCGCACGACTCCATTTTGGTGGCGGGAGCCAAGCTTTCTCGACGGGCTAAAGCGCCCGCAGCGGCGCATGTTGAGTGAGGGCGGCGAGGCTGGCATCAAGGATGGCTACACAATCCCAATCCGCGGCCCTGGCGCCCTTCCCGCATCCTGTTCGCTGATCCCCGACAGCGGTGGCGCCGACCCCATCCACTACACTTTGGCCCACGCCATGGCGGTGTTCGCCCATGAGCGCGCGCGCCAATTGTTGGCGGCCTCGATTGTGAATGACACGCCCAAGCTCACCGCGCGCGAACGCGAGTGCCTTGCGCTTGTCGCGCGCGGAAAAAGCGACTGGGTGATCAGTTGTTTGCTTGGTGTCAGCGAGGGCGCGGTCAACCGCACGGTTGAGCGCGCAAAGAAGCGCCTGGGCGTGGCCACGCGCACACAAGCGGTCGTGCGCGCTTTGCAGGCAGGGGAAATCTCGCTTTTCGACGTGGCCGACTAAAGCGCGCTCAAATCGAGTGGAACTCGACCCGCCGTTTTCCGGCGCCGAAACGAGTCAAGGGAGGGAATTACCCACGGTGATTTAGCCTCGTCGCGCCTGCAACTTCTAGTTGCAATGACCTCCGCGTTGACCCACCTCGTGACCCAGGAGAACCGCCATACTTATCAGCGCGAACTCCGGGAGATGCATGTCCAACGCAAGCGCCTCTTCGTCGACCAACTCGGCTGGCCGATCGAACATTGCGGCGAGTTGGAGGCCGATGCGTTCGACACCGACACCGCGCTGTACCTCTTGCACTTCGATGTCGCGGGCCGACTCCTGGCGTCGGCGCGGCTGTTACGGACCGACCAGCCGCACCTGCTCGACACGGTATTCTCTCACCTCTGCTTGGATCCCGTGCCGCATGGCGAGCACATCTGGGAAGCCACACGCTTCTGCCCTTCGCCAGAGATTCAAGATTCGCGGTCGCGCCGGGTTCTGCTTGGCGAAATCATCGCCGGGATATTGGAAGCGGGGCTGCTGTTTGGAATGACCCACGTGACCTTTGTCGCGAGTGGGGCGTTGAAGCCGCTTGCGCTGGCGTCGGGTTGGACAGTGACGACGCTGGGGCCAGCGCAGCGTTACCAGCGTGATCGCGTGACCGCCTGCATCGCGTCCATCGATGCGTTGGGGCTGAGGCGTGTGCGGGAGCGCCACAACTTGGTGGCGCCGCTGCTGCGCTATTCGCAAGCCCGCGTTGCCGCCTAAGGAGATGCGTTTCATGAGCCTAGCAGCTTCGCATTCTAGCGTTGTTTCCAGCGTGGCCGATCCGCTGCTGGAAGAAGGCTTCGTCATTCTCAAGAATCTGCTGAGCGAGCGCGAGGTGCGCGCGATCGCGGAGGAATTGGAACCCCACTTTCGGGCGATGCCGCGTTGCGTCGGTGACTTCCATGGCTGGAAAACAACGCGGGTAAACTCGGTCCTGACAAGGGCGCCGTCGGCGCGGAGCTTGCTGTTGCACAACGCGATCTGGCCGGCGGTGGAATCCATACTCAAGCCCGGATGCGATTACGTTCAGCTCAATCTCGTGCAAGCCATTCGCGTGCATCCAGGCGAACGCGCGCAAGCGCCGCATCGCGACGAGGAGATGTGGCCGGTGAGCAAGCACGGCGCGCCATGGATGATGAACGTGATCTGGGCGCTCGATGACTTTACCGATGAAAATGGCGCAACGCGCTTGTGGCCGCGCAGCCATCACGAGGCGCTCGACCGCGCCGTCGATCCAAAGCAATCGATCGCCGCGGAGATGCCGTCTGGCTCGGCGTGCATATTCATGGGCTCGTTGACCCACGGCGCCGGCGCCAATCGAAGTGACGCGCCGAGGACCGGCATCATCGTTTCATATTGCCTTGGCTGGCTGAAGACCTACGAAAATCAATACCTCGCCTATCCGCCTGCTGTGGCGCGCACGCTGGAACCCGCGCATCAGCAATTGATTGGCTACCGCATGCACAGGCCAAATCTTGGCGCCTGGAATGGTCAGGATCCCAGCGTGCTGCTCGGCCAACCACAGGAATATGCCGGGCACGCCGACGCTTTGCCGCCAGCCATCGCGGATGAGTTGCGCGGCTATTATGCTGCGCAGCCGCCGCCCTAAAGCCCCGCGCAATCCTCCGCGCCCCAGAGCGCGTCCTTTTTGAGCCAACCCACGCGCCCGCCAATCGCCAGGCGCCGCCAATCGCCTTCGCACCCGGTAAGCGGGGCGACCACGCCCGCCTCCAGCATGGCCGCGGCGCCGGA
>DPWD01000322.1:1615-4013 GCA_003526465.1 Hyphomonadaceae bacterium | reverse complement strand
CGAAGGCGTCGCCGCCAGCGAGCGCCAGGGGCCCGAGAGCGAAGGTCTCCCCGCGTCCCACGCCATTTGCGCCGATTTCAACGAGTTCGAGGCTGGCGCCGCCGAGATCGCCGACGACGCCTTCAGCATCGGGAACGCCCGCGCGAACACCAAGCGCGGAAAGCCGCGCCTCCTCGGCTCCGGAGAGGACGCGCAGCCCAATGCCGCTCTCGCGTCGAATACGCTCGGCGAACGCACGCCCGTCCTCCGCTTCACGCACCGCAGCGGTCGCAACCGCGAACACGCTTTCGATGCCCCGTTTCTCAATAATGGTGGCGAAGCGCTTGAGCGCGCGGGCGGCGATGTCGGCGCCCTCCTTCGACAATGCATCCGTGCGCGCCAGATCCCTGCCCAATCCGGCCATGACCTTCTCGTTGAGGATGGGCGTCATGGCGCGCCCATCGATGCGATAGATGACAAGCCGCACCGAGTTCGAGCCGATATCAATGACGGCGGCTTCCTGGCTGTCGCGGAGGGGGCGGGGTGGGTTCATGCGTTCGCGCGACCGCTCGTTGCCCCGAAGAGCGTTTCGTGCTGGAGGAGGCAGGGGGCAGAGTGAAACTCCGTTCCTGACGTTGGACCGCGCCTCTCCAGACGCGCTTGCTCACCAACCAAAGGCGGGCCTGGGGGCCCGCGGTCCGGCGCACCAATCTTGTTGAAGCGCGCCCTAGCTTGTCCGCGCCCCGATATGGTCGAACGCGGCTGGCGCGTCGCCCTTGCCGGCGCGGCCGCGCCCCGAAAGGCTGGGGTTGCGCATAAAGTAGAGGTGCGCGGAAAACGGCTCGTCGGGCAATTTGGACACATCAACGCGCTTGAATACCCCATCCTGGTCCATGGTCCAGCTTTGGGCCTCGTCGTTGAGGTTAGCGACCATGATCTGGTCGAGTACTTGCTGGTGCACGGTGGGGTTTTCAACCGGACACATCAGTTCGACCCGGCGCTCTAGGTTACGCGGCATCCAATCGGCGGAAGACAGGAACACCCTGGCGTTGGAATTCGGCAGTTTCGCGCCGGCGCCGAAACAAACGATGCGCGAATGCTCCAAGAATCGCCCGACGATCGATTTGACGCGGATGTTCTCCGAGAGCCCCGGCACGCCGGGTCGGAGGCAGCAGATTCCGCGAACGACCAGTTCGATCTTAACGCCCGCGTTCGAAGCCCGATAGAGCGCGTCGATAATTTCAGGATGCACGATAGCGTTCAACTTAGCCCAGATCGCGCCGTCCCGTCCGGCGCGCACGTGCTCGATCTCGTCGTCGATCAATTGCAGAATGGTGGACTTGGCCGTCAGCGGTGAAATCGCGATTTTTTCGAGCGCTGCGGGTTTGGCGTAGCCGGTGACGAAATTGAACAACCGCCCGGCGTCGCGACCCAGCGCCGGATCGCAGGTGAATAGCGACAGGTCGGTGTATATGCGCGCGGTGATCGGGTGATAATTGCCCGTGCCGAAATGGGTGTAGGTGCGCAACCCATCGCTTTCGCGCCGCACTACCAGGCTGACCTTGGCGTGGGTTTTGTAGTCCATGAAGCCGTAAACGACCGAGGCGCCGGCGCGCTCGAGCGTCTGCGCTAAACGCAAATTCGCCTCTTCGTCGAAACGCGCCTTCAACTCGATCAGCGCAGTGACGTTCTTGCCGGCCTCGGCAGCGGCCACCAAAGCGGCCACAATGGGGGAATCTTTCGAAGTGCGGTAAAGCGTCTGTTTGATCGCCACTACAGCGGGATCTCCCGCCGCCTGGCGCACGAACTGAACGACGGAATCAAACGATTCATAAGGGTGGTGGACCAGCATGTCCTTGGCGCGTATTGCGGCGAAACAATCGCCGCCATTATCGCGGATGCGCTCTGGAAAACGCGGCTCGTAACGCGAAAACTTCAGGTCCGCGCGCGGCTCGTTGACCAAAGCCGAGAGAGCCGACAGACCGAGCATCCCATCGACGACGATGACATCGCGCGGATTGGCCTCGAGTTCGCGGGTGATGAAAGCGCGCAAGTCATCGGGCATCGAAGCCTCGATCTTGAGGCGCACAACGTCGCCGAGCCGCCGCTCTTTGAGCCGCGCCTCGAACTCGCGCACCAAATCCTCTGCCTCTTCCTGGATTTCGATGTCGCTGTCGCGAACTACCCGAAAGGCGCCGAGCGCCTCAACTTTGTGCTCGGGAAAAAGTTCGTCGAGGAAGAGCGCAATCGTGTTTTCCAGCGTCAGGAGGCGTCGCTCCGCCTGTTCGCCGGGCGCACGCTTGGACGCGGTGCGCGCCGCCGTGATGTCGATGAAGCGCGCCACCTGGTTGGGCGCTGGGACGAGCGCGTTGAGCATGCGCCCGTCGCTGCGCCGCTTGAGTTTGAGCGCGATGGCGAA
>DPWD01000322.1:1326-1575 GCA_003526465.1 Hyphomonadaceae bacterium | reverse complement strand
CAGAAGCGCTTCAGATATGCGCGATCGTCCTTGCTGAGCTCGTCGGGATCGAGCACGGCGATGCCGGCGCTGCGCAACTCGCCGCGCAATGCCCGCCAGCGTTGCTGCTGGCGCGCCATCAGTTCCCCCGCCGCCGCGTGCACGCGCGCCAATTGCTCTCCCGGCGTCAAGCCATCTTGACTGAGCGTGCTCACGCCGGCCTTGACCTGCTCGTGTAGGCCAGCCACGCGCACCATGTAGAATTCGTCG
>DPWD01000322.1:926-1274 GCA_003526465.1 Hyphomonadaceae bacterium | reverse complement strand
GAAAGCTCGCGGTTGATGAAGCGCTGCGGACTGCCCGCTATCGAGGGCATGTCCGGCTGCTTGCGCGGGCGCGGGCGCTGCTTGGACATTTCTTAACTATCTCCATACCCTCCGCCGGCGCCCGCCCTTTTTAGCGTCAGGCGCGCCGCGGCCAACGTTACCGGCCGCGCACCCTTGACCAGGTCGAGGTCGAGCGCGGCTGCCCAGGCGCGGGCCGCCGCATAGGTGCGCGGCAGCCGGTGCGCCAGGTATTTTGCCGCATCATCGCTCAAACGAATGAATTGTTCGCGACAAACCCGGCGCAAAATCACTTCCATGAGCGCCTCGTCAGGCTCCTGAAGGCGCGCC
>DPWD01000322.1:0-861 GCA_003526465.1 Hyphomonadaceae bacterium | reverse complement strand
AGGTCGAGCACCCGCCACAGCATGGCTTCGTCATGGGGGCCGTCCGCATCGTCGACGAAAACCCGCCCCCCGGATTCCCGGAAGATCGCGGCGGCATCCTCCGCGGCGGCGGCGGGGGAGGCTTGACGTGCGCCTGCTTCCAGCGCCCAAGCCAGCGCAAGGTGGGTCTTGCCGGAACCGGGCGGGCCAATGAGCGCCATCGCCCCACCTGGCCATTGCCGCCACCCAGTCAGCATCATGGCGGCGTCGCGGTTGGACTCGCTCAACACCAGTGTTTCCGGCGACCGCTCGCCCATGCGAAATTCGAACAGGCGCGGTTGGTCGCTCACTTCAGTTTCCGGTCACCCTCAGCACCGGCCCCATCGCGGTGTCGTCTAGGCGCACGCCGCGGCGGTTGAGCTCAGCTGCAAGCTGGGTGCGATCTCCCACGAACGAGAACGACACCAGCGCCCCTTCGCGGCCCACCGCCTCGATACGAATTTCCGAGATCAGGGTCTGGGCAGCGCCTTCGAGCGCTTGTTTGATACTCTCCCACTGGCGCTGATCGCGATAGAGCGCCGAGGCCGAAAGCCGCGCGCGCTGGCCGGCGCCGGCGGAGATGCTCGCCTTCCATTCGCTTTGAATCCGAGTGCTGGCTTGTTCGGCCAAGGAGGCAAGGGCCGCCCGAAGTTGGGGCAGCTCCAGCCCCGCGATTTGGGCTGAGACCGCGCCGCGATCGCGGCGTACTCCGTTGGCGCCGACCTCGACCAGGGCTGCACTCGCGGTCGATCCCTGGATGGAAAGCGTGGCGTAGAGCGCCGCGGTGGCGCCCTCTGCATTCGCGTAAGGCGCCGCGGCGCGCCAGTCCGGAGCGCCGCCAAG
>DPWD01000037.1 GCA_003526465.1 Hyphomonadaceae bacterium | reverse complement strand
AGTCATCCCGCTGGCGTTTTTCGCGCTCGCCAGCGGTGCGGCAAATTCCGGAGTTGCCTTCGCTGTCGCGCTTATCGCGGGCGCGCTGCTTGTGTGGGCGACCCACCGCCTGGCCTGGCGCCGCGTCGCACCGAAGGCTGGCGCATGAGAGACGCGCTCACCCATATCCGCGTGCGCGGCGCGCGCGAGCATAATCTCAAGAGCGTGAATGTCGACATTCCGCGCAACGAACTTGTGGTCATCACCGGGCTGTCAGGCTCAGGCAAATCCTCGCTCGCGTTCGACACCATCTACGCCGAAGGCCAGCGCCGTTATGTGGAATCGCTCTCGGCATACGCACGCCAGTTCCTGGAATTGATGCAAAAGCCCGACGTCGATTCCATCGAGGGGCTCTCGCCTGCGATTTCCATCGAACAGAAAACCACATCGCGCAATCCGCGCTCCACTGTCGGCACCGTCACCGAAATTTACGATTATATGCGCCTCTTATGGGCGCGCGTTGGCGTTCCCTATTCGCCTGCCACCGGTCTCCCCATTGAAGCGATGCAGGTGGCGCAGATGGTCGATCAGATCATGGCGCTGCCCGAGGGTACGCGACTCTATCTGCTTGCTCCTATCGTGCGCGACCGCAAGGGCGAGTACCGCAAAGAAATGGCGGAGTTGCTGAAGAAAGGCTACCAACGCGCCAAGGTCGACGGCGAATATTACGAACTCTCCGAGCCGCCAAAACTCGACAAGAAGTTGAAACACGACATCGAGATCGTGGTCGATCGCATCGCCGTGAAAGCCGGCATCGAAACGCGGCTCGCGGATTCGCTGGAGCAGGCGCTGCGCCTCGCGGACGGGATTGCATTCGCCGAGTTTGCCGACGGCAAGCGCGACCGTCTCATCTTCTCGCAAAAATTCGCCTGCCCCGTTTCCGGCTTCACCATCCCGGAAATCGAGCCGCGCTTGTTCTCGTTCAACAATCCGGCCGGCGCGTGCCCGACTTGCGACGGGCTTGGCGTGCAATTGAAGTTCGACGCCAACCGCGTGGTGCCTGACCACGACAAATCGCTCAAGGACGGCGCGGTGGCGCCGTGGGCGAAAGGGCCGTCTCCACTTTACGCGCAGACACTCGAAGCGCTCGCCAAGCACTTCAAGGCAAAGCCCACGCTGCCCTGGCGCGATCTGCCGAAGCCGCTGCGCGACGCCATCCTTCACGGCACCAGCGAGCCGATCAAGTTTGTCTATGACGATGGCGTGCGCCGCTACGAAACCACCAAGAATTTCGAGGGCGTACTGCCGAACCTGGAACGCCGCTGGAAAGAAACCGATTCCAATTGGGTGCGCGAGGATCTGGAGCGTTACCAATCGGAGGCGCCGTGTCCGACCTGCGCCGGCAAGCGGCTGAAGCCGGAAGCGCTCGCCGTGCGCGTAGGCGGCAGCGACATCGCGATCGCCTCCACGCTCTCCATCCGCGCGGCGCGCGACTGGTTCGGCGCGCTGAACGACACGCTCACGCCCAAGCAGAAAGAAATCGCGGTCCGCATTCTCAAGGAGATCAACGACCGGCTGCGGTTCCTCGTCGATGTCGGCCTCGACTATCTCTCGCTCGGGCGCGCTTCGGGCACACTTTCAGGTGGCGAAAGCCAGCGCATCCGGCTTGCCTCGCAGATCGGCTCGGGGCTTACCGGCGTGCTCTATGTGCTCGACGAGCCCAGCATCGGTCTGCACCAGCGCGACAATTCCCGCTTGCTCGAAACGCTGAAGCGGCTGCGCGATCTCGGCAATTCGGTGCTCGTGGTCGAGCACGACGAGGAAGCGATCCTGACCGCCGATTATGTGATCGACATGGGACCGGCGGCTGGCGTTCACGGCGGACGCGTCATCGCCGAAGGCGCGGCGGGCGCGATTCAGAAGAACAAGGAAAGCATTACTGGCGCCTACCTCACCGGCGCGCGCGAGATCGCCATCCCCGAAAAGCGCCGCCGCCTCAGCAAGAGCCGCGCGCTCACCATCAAGGGCGCGCGCGGCAACAATCTGCGCAACCTCGATGCGGAAATTCCGCTCGGCGTGTTCACTTGCGTGACGGGCGTCTCTGGCGGCGGAAAGTCCACCCTGGTGGTCGAAACGCTCTATAAGGCGGTGGCCCGCCACTGGCATGGCGCCGGCGATGTTCCCGCCGAGCACGATGCAATCCTGGGGCTCGAACACATCGACAAGATCATCGACATCGACCAATCCCCCATTGGCCGCACGCCGCGCTCCAATCCCGCCACCTACACCGGCGCCTTCACCCCGATCCGCGACTGGTTCGCCGGCCTGCCGGAATCCAAGGCGCGCGGATACGGGCCGGGACGGTTCTCGTTCAACGTAAAAGGCGGGCGCTGCGAAGCCTGCCAGGGCGACGGCGTCATCAAGATCGAAATGCACTTCCTTCCGGATGTCTATGTCACCTGCGACACCTGCCGCGGCAAGCGCTACAATCGCGAGACTTTGGAAGTCCTGTACAAGGGCAAGTCGATCTCCGACGTGCTCGACATGACCGTGGAGGAAGGCGCGAACCTGTTCAACGCGGTGCCCAGCATCCGCGAGAAACTAGAGACGCTCAAGCGCGTCGGCCTCGGCTACGTGCATATCGGCCAGCAGGCGACGACGCTTTCAGGCGGGGAAGCGCAGCGCGTGAAGCTTTCCAAGGAATTGTCCAAGCGCGCCACCGGCAGGACGCTCTACATATTGGACGAACCCACCACCGGCCTGCATTTCGAGGACGTGAAGAAGCTTCTCGAAGTGCTGCATGAGTTGGTCGACAACGGGAACTCAGTGCTAGTGATCGAGCACAATCTCGACGTGATCAAAACCGCCGACTGGATTTTGGATTTGGGCCCAGAAGGCGGCGACGGCGGCGGGGCCATCGTCGCTGCCGGAACGCCCGAAGACGTGGCAAAGGTGAAAGCCAGCCACACCGGGAGATATCTGGATGAAGCGCTGAGGCGTCACGCGGAGCGCAAGGCGCCAAAGGTGAGCGTTGTAGCCGGTGCCTCGGCGCCGAAAGCGGCAAAGAAAGACGGCAAGAAACGCGCGAGCGGGTGAGGCGCGCCTTGCCTACTGGCGCTTTACAAAATCGGTGAAATCCGACCACATCTCGATGCGGAATACACGGATGTCGCGGACGCATTGGGCAAACCATGGGAGCGCCTTCAAAGCGTTTATCGCGGACATCAGATTCGCCAAGTCTTCGTTCGTGGTAGTGTAGACGCTTCCCTGCACGCGGGCGAAACCATGCTGCTCCAAGGACACGCGGATGTCGCTGTAGGCGGCGCTCGTCCCGCGGGGGTGCCTCGCTTCGGTTTCATTGACTATGAGGTCGAACGCGATCGCGAACATCAGGCTTCCGGATCAGCGAAGGCGCGCAGATAGGAGTAATCCAGTTCCTCCCCGCTCTCGATCACACGAATGGCCGCGCAATCCGGGGCGCCGCCGGGGCCGAGAACTTCATAGATGGGCCCGTCGACGCCAAAGCGCTGGAATCGCTTCAAGCGGGCCAAAGGCGGAATCGGGCCTGCATCATCCATGGTTCTACAGTAGATGATTATTGAACCTAACGCCATGCCGGCGAGGACGCCGGCGGTCCATACAGGAAGCCCGCTTCGCAAGAGGCGGGCTTTCTTGTTGGCGGCACGTCACTATCGCCCGGCATATATACCACGCAACCCCCCTTGCGCTGGTGTACAAAGCGGTATATATACCATTTCATGCCGCAAAGGAGGCGATAGATGTCCGACACCCCTTCCAGATTGAGAAGCCCGCCCTATCCGTCTATGACCCTCAGCCGCGCCGTCGAGCGGGCGGCTCAGCTCTACGCACACGCCAATCGCCACCCCGTGCCGCTGGCCACCGCCGCCAAGGCTTGGGAGATGAGCGAAACGAGTAGTTCGGTGATCCAGACCGCTGCGGCCCTGCTCCATTATGGACTGGCTAGCGATGAGGGGTCGGCTGCTCAGAGGCGCATACGGCTGAGCGAGTTGGCGCTGATTGTTCTCAAAGACGAGCCAGGATCGACTCGTCGGACGGAAGCGCTGAAGCAGGCATTTCTCTCCCCGAAAGTGTTCAGAGAAATTTGGGAGAAGTTCGGCGGCACGCCGGTAAGCGATAACATCCTTATCAGCTATTTAACCTTGGAGCGTGAATTGGAGGGGCGGGCGCCTTTCACTGACAAGGTCGCCCCAGACGTTGTTCGCCTTTTTCGTGAATCCCAAGCTTATGCAGGCAATCCATCGGCCGGCGAGCCGGTTGGTGATGAATCGACCGAAGAACCTACCGATAGCAGCGCGGTTCCTGGCGGTCGAGTTGACCCCAAATCGATTCAGGCTCAATCTGTTATACAGCCGAATCGTCCTGGTGGGCGGGAAGTGGCGTCGGGTATTCTTAGCCGCAGAACGCGCTTTCGGCTGCTGGTCGAGGGGCCGTTGGGAGCCGAGGAAATCGAGCGGCTAATTCGGAAGCTCGATCTCGACAAGGAGTTCTTGGCTGAGGACGGCGACGAAGAGCAGAAGGAATTGGCCCCCTGAGCGCGGTAACGCTCAGAGGGCCGTCGGGCCAGTGGTGGAAATGGTAGACACAGCGGTCTCCAAAACCGTAGCCGTCGCAAGCATGTGGGTTCGAATCCCACCTGGCCCACCATCTCTAATATAGTGTTTCTAACTCCCTGTGAATCCGGTTTCGTGCCGCAGGAGAGGCCGAACTGCAATTCTTGGCGGACTGGGGCGCGTGGCTGCTTATTCTGGCGACATGACCTCCCTCGTCATCATCGCCCGCTTCGCCTCGCGCTCGGAAGCGCTCATCGCCCAATCCCTGCTTCGCAGCGAGGGCGTGGAAACCCTGATGCCCGAGTTCAACGTGCTGATGGCCGAGCTTGATCCCTCGATGATGGAGCATGGCTGGCGGCTGATGGGCCGCAGCGTCGATGTGCTCAAGGCGCAGGCGATCCTGCGCGATGCGCAAGCGGACGCGGCGGAGCTTTAAGTTTCGCCGGGAAGCGCCGCCCAAAGCGCCAAGGCCGCCGGCGCGATCACCAGGCCAATGTCCACCCACGGTTCGCCGCTGCGCTGCATGGTGAGATCGGCGACATGGATCAGCGCGTGCGCAACCATGAAACCCGCGCCCGCCAGCGCCGCCGGCCAGTAACGCGGCCGCCACGCGCGCGCGACAAGAGCGATGCTTGCCACCAGATACGCAGCGCCGATGTCGGCGACGAAATGGGGATTGTACGGGCCGGTGTGGGCAAGCCCCGGCACGCTGTCATACCAGCGCGCGCCGTCGGCTAGCATGAACAAACCATTGAGCGCCCCGCCCGCGCCCAGCACGCCAGCAAGGATGCGCTTGATCACCCGCCTAGCGATTGCGGCGCGAAACGATCCAGCCGCCAAGGAGCAGTGCCGCGCCGGCGGCGCTCAGGAAAAGGACAGCAAAGAGCGAGGGGTCCACAGCTAGTCCTCCAGCTTCTTCAGAATATAGTGCACGGCGGCTTGAAACACAATGAAGGCCGCGAACGCCGTGAACGCGGCTGCCATCGTGGCTACCTCTGGCGGTCTAGCGATCGCGCCGTGAAACGATCCAGCCGCCGAAGAGGACAGCGGCGCCGGCGATGCTTGCCATGATGATAGCATAAAGGAGAGGGTCCACGGTCAGTCCTCCAACTTCGTCAAAACATAGTGAGCCGCAGCCTGGAGCGCAACAAATACCAGGATTGCGAATGCGGACAACACGCTGTCTGGCGGGCGCCCGGTTGCAATCGGCTGGAAGAACGCCGCGGCCAGCAGCGCGACAGAGATAGCGTTGAGCGTTGCCGCCAGCGCCTTGCGCCGTTCGTTACGCGCGGCTTTGGATTGCGGCTTCGTTCCGGTCGCCATCGCCTACGCGCCCTCAACCCCATCCGGAACGCCCACAACGTGGAAGCCGCCATCCACATGGATGCATTCGCCAGCAACCGACTTGCCCAGATCGCTCAACAGCCACAGCGCGCAGCCGGCGACGCCTTCCATGCTGGTGTCTTCCTTCAGCAAGCTCCAGTCGCGCGCCGTGCTCATCAGCTGCTTGCCGCCAGCGATGCCGGCCATGGCGAGCGTGCGCATCGGGCCGGGGCTCACCGCGTTGACGCGAATGCCCTTGGGGCCGAGATCGCGCGCGATGTAGCGCGTGGACGCTTCGAGTGCGGCCTTCGCCACGCCCATCATGTTGTAGTTCGGCACGACGCGCTCGCTGCCTTGATAGGTCAGCGTGATGATCGAGCCGCCATTGCTCATCAGCGGCGCGGCGCGCCGGCAGGCATCCACGAACGAGAACGCCGAAATGTCCATCGAGGACTTGAACGCCTCGCGCGTGGTGTTCTCCACGAACGAGCCCTTGAGCGCGGACTTGTCGGCGAAGGCGATGGCGTGAACGAGGAAATCGAGCCGCCCCCAATCGGCGGCGATCTTCGCGAACGCCGCGTCCATGGACGCATCGTCGGTGACATCCGCCGGCACCATGAATTTAACGCCGATGCTTTCGGCCAGCGGCCGGACCCGTTTCTCCAGCGCTTCGCCCTGATAGGTGAAGGCCAGCTCCGCGCCCTGGTGCGCCAGCTGCTTGGCGATGCCCCAAGCGATCGAGTGGTCGTTGGCCACACCCATGACCAGCCCGCGCTTGCCGNNATCGGCCATCGGGGGCTCCTTGGTGTGTTTGCGCTGTGCCGCACTTGGCAGCGACGGCGCTTTGCGGTCAAGCTGGCGCCATGATTGAGGGCCGTTTGATCGGGATTGCCTGGAAGGACAAGCCGCGCCAGCCGATGTACGAAGCCGCGCGAGCTGCGATCAGCGTGGAGGCCGGCGTAGCCGGCGATTTCCGCGGCGCGCCGGGGGATCGCCAAGTGACGATTCTGTTCGCAGAAGACTGGCATGCGGCGTGCGCCGCGCTCGGCGAAGCGCGGCCCTGGACGATCCGGCGCGCGAACCTGTCGGTCGAAGGCGTCGCCAATC
>DPWD01000224.1 GCA_003526465.1 Hyphomonadaceae bacterium | reverse complement strand
CATTCCGGAGCCAAGGCCCGCGCCTGGGCGTTAGAACCGCACGCTCACGCCCGCCTGCGCCAGACGCGGCGCGCCGGGGAGGATGCCGCGGGCGCGGTCGACGATGTAGGTTTCGTCGAAGATGTTCTTCACGGTGACAAAGAAGGTCACCGGCGAACTGGGCGGCGTGACATTGGCGGCCCAGTTCACGATTGTCGCTGCCTCGATCAGGCCGCGCTGGCCATCGGCGCTTTGCGCCACGCTGTTGAGATCGTCGCCGAACATCTCGCCGGTGTGCTGTACTTCCAGCTGCGTCTGCAACCAATCGCCGCGTTCATAGCCGATGGCGGCCGAGGCGATCCATTCCGGTGCATAGGGCAAGCGATTGCCGGTGACGCGCACGCAAGTGGGGCCAGCCGTCGGTGGAACAATCCCCACGCAATTGAAGCCCGCGATATTGGAAAACCGCTCGCCAACATAGTTCGCATCCGGGACGTAGGTCACGGCGAGGCGGAAGGTGATGTCGTCGCGCTCCATCGCGCCCATGTCCGCGAGCGAGATTTGCAGCGAGCCTTCGAGGCCGCCATGGCGCGTTTCCCCGGCGCTGGTGAGCGTTGCGCCCACGCCGCCGGCCACCGAGGCCGGGACGATCTGGTTCTCAAAGTCCATCAGGAAAGCCGTCACATCGAAATTCACGCCCGGGCGCGCCGCACCGCGCAGGCCCAATTCCCAGTTCACGCTCTCCTCCGCGCCCAAATCGATAACGCCGCCGCCATTGGTGATTACGTCCTCGGCGCGCGGCGGGGCAAAGCCGCGATGGACGCCGACATACGCCACGACATGGTCGTTGAACTCGTACAAGGCGCCGAGACCGGGGATCACTTCGGTGAGATCGCTGGCGCCGCTGGCGCCGGAAAGTCTGTTGCGGCGCTCATACTCTATTGCCTCGATGCGAAAGCCCGGTTGCAGCGTGAATGGGCCAAACTGCGTCGACGCGGTAAGGAAGCCTGACCAGGCCTCGACCTTGCGCAAATTGCTCTCGACGGTCCCGCCATTCACGCCCACGCCCGGGGCCCGCCCCGTTGGCGTGTCGGCGTTGATCTGGAAACGGTTTTGGCGTTCGCTGTGCCAGCGAATTCCGGTCTCCACTTCAGTCGGCGCGCCGAACAAATCCCCTTCCCAGCCGAGGCGCGATTCAATGCCGTAGACGTGGTATTCGCGCAAGCGCCCCTCAACGCCGCAGGTGGTGTTGAGATTGGCCATGCCGCCACAGGCGGGGTCGCTGGCATCGTTGGGACGTTGCGCCGAGTTCGAGGATTGGCGCCACCAATCGCGGTTGAAGTAAATCGAATAGGCCGACGTCACCAGCGTGAGTGCGTCGTTCAAATCCCACGCATGGGTGAGACTTGAGGTGTAGCGCTCGGTGTCGAAACGGTCGTTTGGAAACGGATTTCCGTATGGGTTGGCTGCGTACTCGTCGGCGCGCAGCCCGGAATAGCTGACCTGGCTATCCTCTTCCGCGGCGCCGAGGCGCAAGGTGAGCGTGTGGGCTGGGCCGAAATCGTGCTGGGCCTTGAAGTACAGATCGTCGAAGTGCAGCGCATGATTGTCGCGCACGCCATCGAACGAAGTGGTGTTCGCATGCACAAGCATGCGCGTGCCGAACGCTTCCCCGCCAATATCGGCGTCGATTTCGCTGTAGCCTCTGTCGCCGCCAGCGGTCATGACGTGGCCTTCGAAGGCGCTCGGCGCATCCGGCGTTACATAATTCACCACCCCGCCCACGGTGTTGGGCCCAAAGCGTATCTGGCTTGCGCCTTTCAGCACTTCGATGCGTTCGAAGCGCCGGATAGGGGGATGGGAATAGGTGGCGTTGTCTCCGTACGGCCCGTAGGTCAGCGGCAGCCCGTCCTCCAGAAGCAGCGTCCGGCTCGAACGCGTCGGCGACAAACCCCTAATGCCGATATTGGGCCGCAGCCCCAGCCCCTCCTCGTCGCGCGGAAACACGCCGGCGACTTGCCGCAGCGCCTCGTTGACCGTGAGCACCCGCGCCGCTTCCAGGTCCTCCTGCTCAATCGTGGCGCCGGAGCCGGGGATGTCCATAAGGCTGGCGCGATGGCCTACCACTACAATCTCGTCGAAGCCGCTGGCGGCTTCCTCAGCGCTCGCCACCCCTCCCGCAAGGAGAGCCAAGAGCGCGCCGGAGGCGGTCGTGCATTTGCGGATCATTCTCATTTACAGTTGCGAATAACTCGCAACTGAGAGATGAGCAAGCTCTATTTCCCACCCATGGCTGCTTGGCTGGGGCAAATTCTCGACCGGACGGGGTCCACCGAAAGATCGTGACGTTGCCTAACCGGCGGACCTGAGCGCGTTACCGCACCTCCAACTGACCGAGCATTTCTCGCACTTGTGGATCCACCACGTTCTCGGGCGCCAAAGACTCGATCACGCTGCGCTGATGCGGCTGGCCCTCGCGAACATAGACCACGAACACCTCGCCCACTTCCCCATCGACCGCGTCGCCGCCGCCATAGGGGCCGCAACTTGTCATTCCGTCGTAGCTCAGGCGGAAGCGCCGCGCCGACCCCGATCCCTTCAGCCACCGAACCGGGCGAAGAAATACGCGCGGCGAGTCATCATAGGCCTCGCCCCAGTCGTCTCTCAGTTGAACTGAACCCACGCGTTCCACGCGCGCGAGCAACACCGATTGCGACTCGTTCCACCATTGCTGCTGGTATTCCACTCGACTCGCAAGGAACGCGGCGGACTCTTCGGCACGCAAAGCTGCCATTCTGGTCTGATAGGCCTCGAGGCTCTCACCCGCCTCTGGCGGCGGCGGTGGCGGCGGAGGTGTGCATGCCCACGCGGCGCCGGTGATGGCGAAACTCAGAACGAGTGCGACACAGAAGCTTCGCAAGACGGTTTCTCCCTGTCCTCCGCGGTCTACCGCTCGATAAACAGCGCCGCGGGATGTTCGAGCATGCCCTTGACGCGCTGGATGAAGGCGGCGGCGTCGTACCCGTCGACGACGCGATGATCGAACGAGGAGGAGAGGTTCATCATCTTGCGCACAACGATCTGGCCGTTCTTCACCATCGGGCGCTCGACCAATTTGTTGACGCCGATGATCGCCACTTCGGGATGATTGATCACTGGCGTCGTCACGATGCCGCCTAACGCCCCCAAAGATGTGATCGTGATGGTGGAGCCGGAAAGCTCGTCCTTGCCGGCGTTGTTGGCGCGCACGGCGGCGGCGAGGCGCGACACTTCCGTGGCGCAATCCCATACGTCGCGCGCTTCCGCGTGGCGCACCACCGGCACGATCAGGCCGCCATCGGTTTGCGTGGCGATGCCGATATCGACCGCCTCGTGGCGATAGACCACGCCCTCAACATCGTCGAAGCGCGCATTGATCTGCGGAAAATCCGGCAGGCTCAGCACCAAGGCGCGCATCAGGAACGGCAGCAGCGT
>DPWD01000167.1:4939-8347 GCA_003526465.1 Hyphomonadaceae bacterium | reverse complement strand
GGGGGCAAGTGCGCGCCCGCCCCCTCAGTCATCGTGCCGCGCACGCTGACAGCTCCCCCCTGAACGGGGGAGCGCCATGACCGCCCGCTCCCAACCCTTCGGCCTGTTCGAGCGCATGCTCGCTGGGCGTTACCTGCGCGCCAAGCGTCAGCACGGCGGCGTGGCGCTGATTTCGGTGATTTCGGTGGTGGCGATTGCGCTCGCCGTGATGGCGCTCATCATCACCATGTCGGTGATGAANNTGAACGGATTTCGCGAGACGCTGCTGTCGCGCATCCTCGGCGTGAACGGCCACGTCTATGTCGACACGCGCATGCTGCCGGGCGAGGAGGTCCGCCGGCTTGCCGAACAAGCACAAGGCGCACAGGGCGTGTTGCGGGTCACCCCGCAGATCAACGCGCAGGCGCTCGCCACCGCCGACGGCCAAGCCGCCGGCGTGCTGGTTCGCGGCATCAGCCGCGAAGAGCTGCGCGCGTTGCCGATCGTCGCCGACAATCTCAGCGTGGGCGATTTTGCCGGCTTCGAGGGCGTTGAATCGCCGACGATCCTGCTTGGCGACAGGCTGGCGGCGGCCCTTGGCGTCACCACCGGCATGGCGGTGTCGATCATCTCGCCGCAGCCGGCGATGACGCCGTTCGGGCAGACGCCGCGGCGCAAATCCTTTCTGGTTGGCGGCGTTTTCAGCGTCGGCATGGCGGAGTTTGACGCCGCCCTCATCTACATGCCGCTGGAGCAGGCGCAGATCTTGTTTGGGCGCGGCGACAGCGTTGACGAACTGGAGATCCGCATCGCCGATCCCGACGACACGCTCGCGCCGATGGCGGCGCTGCGCGAGCGGATAGGCCCAAACTACACCATCTACGATTGGCGCGCGAGGAGCCAAGGTCTCGCCGAAGCGCTGGTGGTGGAACGCAACGTGATGCGGCTCATTTTGATGATCCTGGTGGCGATTGCGGCGCTCAACATCGTCACCGGCTTGATCATGCTGGTGAAGAACAAGAGCCGCGATATCGCCATCTTGCGCACCATGGGCGCCACCAAGGGTGCGATCATGCGGGTGTTCTTCATGGCGAGCGCCAGCCTGGGATTGATTGGACTCGGCATTGGCTTGCTGCTGGGAATCGGGTTTTGCCTCAACATCGAGGCGATCCAGAATGTTGTACAGAGCTTGACCGGGTTCGACTTGTTTCCCGGCACTGTCTATTCGCTGGAAACCTTGCCTGCGAAGATCGAGTGGGGCGAGGTGACGCTGATCTCGGCATTTACGGTGCTTGTCACCTTCGCCTCTACACTGCTCACCTCGGCGTGGGCGTCACGCTTCGATCCGGTGGAGGCGTTGCGCTATGAGTGAGGCGGTGCTTTCGATCGCCGGCCTTGAGCGGCGCTACAAATCCGGCGCTGGCGAATTGCAGGTATTGGCGGGCGTCGACCTTGAATTGGCGCCCGGGGAGATTGTCGGGCTTATTGGTCCATCGGGATCGGGGAAGTCTTCGCTGCTGCATGCGGCGGGGTTGCTTGAACGCCCAAACGCCGGAATGGTGCGCATCGACGGCGTGTCGGCGTGGGACCTAGGCGATGCCGCGCGCACCGAAATTCGGCGCAACCGCATCGGCTTTGTCTATCAGTTTCACCATCTCCTGCCCGAGTTCGATGCGCTAACCAACGCGGCTCTACCCGCGCTCATTGCGGGCCGTCCGCGGCGGGAGGCGCATGCCGCCGCCGAGCGCCTGCTCACCGCCCTGGGATTGGCGGGACGGATCCGCCATCAGCCGGCGCAGCTTTCCGGCGGCGAACAGCAGCGCGTGGCCATCGCGCGCGCCATGGTCAACAAGCCCCTGTTGATCCTCGCCGATGAACCAACCGGCAATCTCGATCCCGACACTTCCAAGGTCGTGTTCGCCGCGCTCTCCGATCTTGTCCGCAAGGAAGGCGCGGCGGCTCTAATCGCGACGCACAATATGGAGTTGGCGAAGTACATGGATCGGGTAATGGCGCTGGATCACGGCAAGCTGGTGCGGCGGAGTTAGGGGCGTCGCGGGAAGTTAATTTCGACCTCCAAGATTCCTCGCCGACCTGCCAGAATTGAGGGGTGCACGCGTAGAACCGGGAGAGCCGTTGGGCGGCAACTCCGAAGCCTTGTCCAGTTGGCTCTTCGGATGTGGGTACGCAGGCACTAAGCAATCCATCCTCTGTCACTAGGCAAGTAAGGACGACAACGCCTTCAACGCCTGCAAGGCGGCCTCGACCGGGTAGTGCTGCTCAAATTCTTCGTCGCTGGGCCTCTGAGCCCATTGTTGTGCTTGGGCAGTCCCGCAAAGCGCTGCGAGCGCCGCCACTAATATCAACTGGCGCATGATGTGCGCTCCCTGCTCTTGCATTGTATACAACCGGATCAGGGCGTCTATCCTCATCCGTAACGAATCGATGCCCCCCCCCCTCATCCATCTCCGCGCCCGTTCCGCGTATTCGCTGCTGCAGAGCGCGGTGCATGTCAAAGACTTGGTCAAGCTCGCGGCCAAGCACGACATGCCGGCGTTGGGGCTGACGGATTCCAACAATCTGTTCGGCGCGCTGGAATTCTCCGAAGCCGCGGCGGCGGCAGGCGTGCAGCCGCTGGTGGGCCTTACCCTCGATGTGCGCGAGGAAGGGGGAGCGCAGGGAACGCTGGCGCTGTTTGCGCAGAACGCCGCCGGCTATTCCAATCTGATGCGGCTGGCGAGCAGCGCTTATCTCGACGGCGCCGAGCCCGGCGATCCGCACGTATTGCTGGAACGCGCGCTGGCGCTGTCGGAAGGGCTGATCGCGCTCACTGGCGGCGGCGACGGTGCGCTCGCCAATCTCATCAACGCCGACAAGCACGATGGCGCGGAGGCATTGCTGCGGCGGCTGTCTGCGGCGTTCCCGGATCGGCTTTATGTCGAGTTGCACCGCCACGGCGAGCGCGCCGAGGCCGAGAGCGAAGCAGCGCTCGTCGATTTCGCTTACGCGCTTTCCCTGCCGCTGGTGGCGGCCAACGACATCCGCTTTTCCAAGAAGAGCGATCACGGCGCCCATGACGCGTTGATGTGCATAGCGACGTCCTCGTTCCTCGGCGAAGAGGATCGCCCGCGCGTCAGCAACGAGCACTATTTCAAGACCGCCAAGCAGATGCAAGAATTGTTCTCCGATCTGCCGGAGGCGTTGGCCAACACGGCCGAAGTCGCGCGCCGCACCGCGTTTCGCGTCGAGACGCGCAAGCNNTTCGACACCAAACGCGGGCGCGACGAGCCGGGCGAACTCAAGGCGCAAGCCGAAGCGGGCCTGAAGGAGCGGCTGAAGGCGCTGGGCGCGCGCCGCGCGGGAACCGAAGAGCAGTACAAGAAGCGCCTCGCCTACGAGCTGGAAATCATCACCCAGATGCAGTTTCCG
>DPWD01000167.1:0-4850 GCA_003526465.1 Hyphomonadaceae bacterium | reverse complement strand
GGCCTGCTGTTCGAGCGCTTCCTCAATCCCGAACGCGTATCGATGCCCGATTTCGACATCGATTTCTGCCAGGAGCGGCGCGGGGAAGTCATCGAGTACGTCAAGGAGAAGTACGGCGAAGATCGCGTCGCCCACATCATCACCTTCGGCACGCTGCAGGCGCGCGCGGTGCTGCGCGACGTGGGCCGGGTGATGCAATTGCCGTTCGGGCAGATCGACAAGCTGGCCAAGCTCGTGCCGGCGAATCCCGCCAATCCGGTCACGCTTGCGGAAGCGGTGGAGATCGAGCAGCGGCTCAAGGATGCGCGCAAAGAGCCGGAAGTGCGCGCGCTGATCGACACCGCGCTGCAACTCGAGGGGCTCTACCGCAATGCGTCAACCCACGCAGCCGGCGTGGTGATCGGTGACCGGCCACTGATCGATTTGGTCGCGCTCTATCGCGACCCGCGCGCCTCGCTGCCGGCGACCCAATTCAACATGAAGTGGGTCGAGGCTGCGGGGCTGGTGAAGTTCGATTTTCTGGGTCTCAAAACGCTCACCGTAATCGAGCGCACGCTTAAGTTCCTGGCCGCGCGCGGCATCGTTGTTGACATCAATGACACCGGCTTTGACGATGAGAAAACCTACGCGCTCATGCAGTCCGGCCTGACTTTCGGCGTGTTCCAGCTCGAAGGCCAAGGCATGCGCGACACGCTGCGCAAGGTGAAGCCGACCTGTCTGGAAGACGTGATCGCGCTCATTTCGCTTTATCGGCCGGGGCCGATGAAGAACATCGACCGCTTCGCGAACGTCAAGCACGGCCACGAGCAGCCCGATTATCTGCACGAAAGCCTGAAGCCGATTCTGGAAGAGACGTACGGCGTTATCGTCTACCAGGAACAGGTGATGCAGATCGCGCAGGTATTGTCCGGCTACAGCCTCGGCGAAGCCGATCTGTTGCGCCGCGCCATGGGCAAGAAGCAGCCGGCGGAGATGGCGAAGCAGAAGTCGCGCTTCATCGACGGCGCCAAGGCGCGCGGCGTCAGCGAAAATCTGGCCGCGCACATCTTCGATCTGGTGGAGGAGTTCGCGGGCTACGGCTTCAACAAATCCCACGCCGCCGCCTATGCGGTGATTGCGTACCAAACCGCCTATTTGAAGGCGCATTACGCGGTGGATTTCATCGCCGCTTCGATGAGCCTTGATTTATCGAACTCGGACAAGCTCGCAAGCTTTCACCAAGACGCACGCCGCGTCGGCGTGAAAATACTCTCGCCGGACCTGAACCAGTCGCAGGCTGATTTCAGCGTTGAGCCGTGTGAGGACGGCGTGGCGGTGCGCTATGCTTTGGGGGCAGTGCGCAATGTCGGGGCCTTGGCGATGGAGGCGGTGGTCGCCGAGCGCAAGAGCCGCGGACCCTTCAAGGCGCTGTACGATTTCGCCGAGCGGCTCGATCCAAAATCGGTGAACAAGCGCCAGCTGGAAAACCTGGCGAAGGCCGGCGCTTTCGACGCCATCGAGCCAGATCGCGCGCACGCGCTGGCTGGGTGCGAAACCATCGCGCTCTACGCGCAACGCGCGGCGGAGGAGCGCGCCAGTGCGCAGACAAGCTTGTTCGGCGCCGACGAGCCGAGCGCGCGCCCGACCTTCCCGAAAGCGCCAGCCTGGTCGGCGCAGGATCGCCTTGACGCCGAGCGCGAGAGTGTTGGCTTTTATCTTTCTGGCCACCCGCTCTCGGATTTCTTCATCGATTCCGGAGAGCGCTATTCGACATTCTCCGAGATACTAGAAGAGGGCGAGACCGAGCCGCGGGCCTATCTGATGGCCGGCGTGGTGCGCCGCATCCAGTATCGCCCCGCCATGTCGGGGGGTACGATTGCTTACGTAGCCATGTCCGATCCGACCGGCGATTTCGAGCCGGCTGTCATGCCCGAGAACGTTGAACTGGCGCGCGCTTTAGTGGTGGGCAAACCTTACGTCTTCCGTGGGCGCGTGCGTTGGAAGGATAGCGACCTCAAGCTATCCGCTGATATGTTCGAGCCGGTGGAAGCAGCGGAATCGCGGACCACGGAGGATCTGCGCATCATGTTGAAGGAGGGCGCTCCGCTCGATCTGCTGGCCAAGACGCTGGAGGCGCTGCCCAAGCCCGGCGCGGGCGAAGCGCGGCCGCTGCGGCTGATGCTGCGCTTGAAGGATGGGCGCGAGATCGAAATCGACACCAGGCGCGTCGTCTCCGCAAGCCCCGCCGCCCGCGCCGCGCTCAAGGCCGCAAAAGGAGTGGAGCGCGTCATTTGAGGCGGCGCCGGTTTTCGGCGAAGGCTCAAGCGGCCGAAGTGTTTGGGTCTGGGTTGAAGGCTATTTTTCGCGTGAATGCCAAGCCCAAGCGGTGCGCATGATTTCCTCTATCGCAGAGTGTTGCGGGCGCCATCCAAGCGTCTGTTTTGCTTTTTCCGCACTGGCGACCAGCATCGGCGGATCGCCCGCGCGGCGCGGGCCGATGCGGCGCGGAATGGCCCGGCCTGTCGCTAATTCTGCCGCGGCGACGATCTCCAGCACCGATGCGCCAGTTTCAGAGCCAAGATTGAACACGTCGGAGGCGCCGCCCTTGGCCAGCCGCTCCAGCGCCAGGGAGTGTGCTTCCGCTAAGTCTAGAACGTGAATATAGTCGCGCACGGCGGTGCCGTCGCGCGTGTCAAAATCGTCGCCGAACACGGTCACCGGCACGTCGGGATCGAGCGCGGCGCGCAGAACGAGCGGGATCAGATGGGTCTCGGGTTCGTGACGCTCGCCGATCTCGCCTTCGGGGTCGGCGCCGGCGGCGTTAAAGTAACGCAGGGCCACGGAGCGCAATCCGTAGGCGCGGTCGAAATCGGCCAGCATTTTTTCGACAATGAGCTTTGACCAGCCATACGGATTGATGGGCGCCTGCTTGTGGGTCTCATCGATCGGGACTTGCGTGGGTTCGCCATAGGTCGCGCAGGTCGAGGAAAAAACGAACTGCCCAACCCCGGCGTCGCGCATCGCGGTCAACACATTGAGCGCGCCTTGTGCGTTGGTTCGGTAATAGCGTTCCGGCGACGCCACGGATTCCCCCACATAGGCGAGCGCGGCGAAATGAGCCACCGCGTCGGGCTGGTGAGTGCGCATGGCGGCGCCGAGCGCATCGGGGTCGAGGATGTCTGCTTCGATCAGGGGCCCCCAGCGCACGAACTCGCGCCAGCCGCGGGAGAGATTGTCGTAGACCACGACCTCCCAGCCCGCGCGCGCAAAGGCTTTGCAGCAATGGCTGCCGACATAGCCGGCGCCTCCCGTGACTAGGACTTTCAAAACAAAACCCAGCTGTTGCCAGTCGCCAAATGGCGAACGATCTGTTGGCCGGGCCTAGCAGAGGAAACCGCGGCGCAAAACCCTATCGGAGGGCGACGCCAGAAATCCCATTGCAGATAAGTGAGCCCAGGGGTCGAACCCGCGACCCTCTGACCTCGAATGGTCGGTCGCATCGGCGATTCGGCCGCCGCAGCCGCTCAGCGCGGCGCGCGCTTCGCTAATATGCGCTGCAGCGTGCGCCGGTGCATGTTGAGCCGGCGCGCGGTTTCGCTCACGTTGTGGCCGCAGAGTTCGTAGACGCGCTGGATGTGCTCCCAGCGGATGCGGTCGGCGCTCATCGGGTTGTCCGGCGGCTCGGGTTTGTCATCGGGCGAAGCGAGCAGGGCCTTGACGATGTCCTCGGCGTCGGCGGGCTTGGCCAGATAGTCGACGGCGCCGGCCTTGACTGCGGCGACAGCGGTGGCGATCGCGCCATAACCGGTGAGGATCACGACGCGGCAATCGGCGCGGCTCTTGGAGAGCGCCTCGACCACGGAAAGCCCCGAGCCATCCTCAAGCCGCAGATCTAGAACCGCGTAGGCGGGAGGGGTCTTCGTCGCGATGGCGCTTGCCTCGGCGACGCTGCCGACAGCGTTGACGGCAAATCCTCGGCCCTCGAGCGCGCGCGCTAGGCGGGTGCGGAAGGCGGCGTCATCGTCGAGAATCAGCAGCGAATTGTCGCCTTCGGCGGGCGCGGCGGCGTTCATCCAGTTCAACTCCGGTTACACCGCCTCTCTGTAACGAATTTCACGCAAAATCAAAGCGGCGGCGCTTCGATCGCGGCGCGCGACCAGCGCGCTGACACCAGCGCGCCCTGGTCTGGGGCTTTCTTGTTGCGGACCTCGATCCGCGCCCCGGTGCGCTCCAGCAAGGTCTTGGCGATGAAAAAACCGAGGCCTAAACCGCCGGCAACGCCTTCCTCGTCACGCTCGGTCAAATAGGGTTCGCCCAGGCGGCTCAACACCTCAGGCGCGAAGCCTGGGCCGTCATCGCCGACGCTGATTTCCACGCTTTCAGCTGTCCAGCGCGCGGTAAACTCGACCCGAGAGCGGGCAAAGCCGACGGCGTTCTCGACGATGCCGCCCAGCGAATGCACAATCTCCGGCATGCGGCGCACTTCAAGCGCGCCTTCGCCCTCCGCGCGGATAACGACTTCCGCGCCCAAACCCTGGTGCGGGCCGGCGATTTCCTCAAGCAGCGGAGCGATGGGTGCGCGTTGCAACATGACGTCGCCCTGTTCGCGCCGCGCGGAAAGTTGCGCGAGGATGGCGCGGCAACGTTCGCTTTGCGCCGCCAGCAAATGCAGATCCTCGGCGCGCGGGTCGTCAGCCGCCAGATCGCGCGCCATCTCCTTTGCCACCAGATGGATGGTGGCCAGCGGCGTGCCCAATTCGTGGGCGGCAGCGGCGGCAAGGCCGTCGAGCGCCGAAAGATGCTGTTCGCGCTGCAGCACCAGTTCGGTGGCGGCCAGGGCGTTGGAGAGTTTGCGCGCCTCCTCGGCGACC
>DPWD01000021.1 GCA_003526465.1 Hyphomonadaceae bacterium | reverse complement strand
CCATCACGCTCCATCACCACGCTCGCGCTTCGGTTCGAACATCGGCCAAATGCCCTCCAGCGGAGCGATGGGGGGAGTGTAAGGGCGGTAGCGGGGGTGTTGGGTAGATTTTCGCGTTTTCCTTTCGCGGTGTAGCGCGCCGGTGACACACACGCACGCTCAACTCGCGCGAGCCTGGCCGCGACATCGAAGTGCGTGTGTGTCACCTCATGCTGAACTGTTCACACCATTTCTCGTACGGATTCGGACAGCCGTTAGCTATAAGGTCGACGATGAGGCCGTATCGCAGTGCGAAAAATTCAATTGCGCCTTCTCCAGGCGCACCGGGCATTCCTAACGCTTCTCGAAAGAGGTGCTCCCAATACGCGTAAAATGTGGCTGCACTCGGACGATACCAGTCTGGATGATTGGGTTTCTCAACGGCCACTCGAAGTGCGTTAAAGGCATGAGCCGAAACGTAGCCAGCTTGATACCCTCCCATGCAGAGCCAGTACCCGCTTGAAACAGGCGGCGGTGACTCGAAGCCCAGTAGCTTCAGCGTCTTCGCGTTGTGCAAAATTTCATCCAACTTCGCGTTCAGTTCACCCGTTACAAGGTTGCCATCGCGCGCGCCGGTTTGATCGACGCCGGGGGGAGCCGGAATTGTAAGAAGTTCCCACATCGTGAAACCAAGAGTTTGGTAGGCAAGGAAGTATCTAACCGCCAAAAGATCGTCGCTATTGTGCTCGCAGAACTTCTCAAACTCAGCCGCTGCTTTCTTACGGCAATGCGAAGTAAATTCCGAGTTCCATGCCGGTTCCATTCGCGCGGCAGTCCGGTCCCATGCGCCAAAGAACAATTCGCGAAACCGACGGTCTCGCTGCTCGCGACGGCTCAAGCCAAACATCTCACCCCGTCCCCAACTTCCCCGGCAGCGCGTTCGCGTACGCCGTAATATCCCCCGCGCCCAGGCACACCACGATGTCCCCCGGCTTGGCTTCCGCGCGCACGAAGTCTGGCAGCGCATCCAGCGACGCCAGCTTCCGCGCGTCGCGGTGGCCGTGGCTTTTTAGGCTGGCGGCGAGCGTGTCGGCGCTGACGCCTTCGATCGGCGCTTCGCCGGCTGGGTACACATCCACCACCGCGGCAATATCGGCGTCGTTGAAGCAGGTGGAGAAATCCTTGAACAGGTCGCGCAGGCGGGTGTAGCGGTGGGGTTGTACGACGGCGAGCACGCGGCCTTCCGTCATTTCGCGCGCGGCGGAGAGCACGGCGGCGATTTCGACGGGGTGATGGGCGTAATCGTCGACGATGCGCACGTCGTTCCAAGTCCCCGTGGTTGTGAAACGGCGCTTGACGCCGGCGAATTTCTTCAAGCCCTTGCGGATGCCGTCATCGGTGACGCCCAGTTCGCGCGCCACCGCGATGGCGGCGACCGCGTTTTGCACGTTGTGGCGGCCGGCAACCGGCAAGAACAAATCGTGCATGGTCACGCCCGGGCCCTCGCCCTTGCGGCGCGCCACTACATCGAAGGTCGAGCCATCGCGCGAGGGACGCACATTCACCGCGCAAACGTCCGCCTGCGGATTGAAGCCGTAGGAAATTACGCGCCGGTCGCGCACGAGCGCGGCGAGCGCCTGCACTTGGGGATGATCGAGACACATCACCGCGAAGCCGTAGAATGGGATGTTCTCCACGAACGTCTGATACGCCGCGTTCATGGCTTCGACCGTGCCGTAATGGTCGAGGTGCTCGGGATCCATGTTGGTGACCACGACAGCCGTGGCGCGCAGGCGGGTGAAAGTGCCGTCGCTTTCGTCGGCCTCCACCACCATCCACTCGCCCTCCCCCATGCGCGCATTGGCGCCGTAGGCGTTGATGATGCCGCCATTGATGACGGTGGGGTCTTTACCCCCGGAATCGAGCAGCGCCGCTATCATCGAAGTGGTCGTGGTTTTGCCGTGGGTGCCGCCCACCGCCACCGTCCATTTCAGCCGCATGATCTCGGCCAGCATTTCAGCGCGGCGCACGATCGGCGCGCCGCGCGCACGCGCTGCGTCGGTTTCAGGGTTGCCGTTCTTGATGGCGGAAGAAACCACCACCACGCCGGCGTGCGCCGAGTTCTCCGCCTTATGGCCGATGAACACGGTGACGCCCTGCGCGCGCAGGCGTTCTGTATTGGCGCTCTCCTTGGCGTCGGAGCCGGTGACCTCGTAGCCGAGATTCTTCATCACCGCGGCGATGCCCGACATGCCAATGCCGCCAATGCCGACGAAATGAATAGGACCGGTGTCGAAAGGAATGGCGCGGCGGATCATGGGGGCGAGACTAGCCTTTGGCCGGCTCGCACGCTAGCAGCCTCCCACCAGCCGCCTAGACCACCGGCAGCCCAAGCTTTTTGGCGGCGGCTGTCAATTGCTTATCGAAGCTCAGCATGGACGCGCCCATCCGGCTGGTGATGGCGATGTGGAATCCGTCCGGCGCCCGCAGCGGGAGATCGAACCGCCGCAGATAGGCATCGCATGCCACTATGTCCTGTGGGGTCATCAAAGTGTATTGTGGCGTCGACGCCAACCAGGCGTCGAAATTTGCGACCGCTGTTCGCGCTTCCCGCGCCGTCAACAGCTTCATCCGCACCCGGCTACTCAGGGCTGAAACAAACTCCACGCCGCCGAGGTCGCTGACAATCAAGGTGTCACGCACCCGCGCCAATACGGCGGCGGCGCGCGCTGACAACGGGTCGATTACGAACATGGAAACCAGCACGCTGGCGTCCAAGTAGACGCTCACTTCCAATCCTCGTCGCGCATGCGCGAAACGAGCGCGCCCGCATCTTCCTTCGGCATCTTCCTGCCGACGCGCCGCTCCGCCAGCCAGTCGAGGTCAGCCTGTGTCATCGGCCGAGGCTTGCGCGCCTCCAGCCCGGCAGCCGGTTTGAGTTCGACGACAGGATGGCCGTGGCGAGTGATGGTGACCGGCTCGCCCGCCATCGCTGCGTCAATCAACGCGGAGAATTTGGCTTTGGCCTCGGCGACGGAATAGGTGCCCATAGGGAATTATGGTCATATGATAGTCATTTTGTCCAGCGCCCTTGGCGCGCTCAAGCGAATCGAACCAGCGCCCGCGAACGCGCCAGCACGCCGCGCGGCCCCTCGATGCTCACCAGCGCGAACAAGGCCGCGCAGCCCAGCAATCCGGCCAGCAACAGGAACGGGCGCAGTAACTCCATCGTCAGCCCCGCCGTCCCGGCCAGCGGAAAGACCAGCCCCAGCGCGGCGAACAGAAGCATCGTCCTGACCGCGCGGCGCA
>DPWD01000119.1:2545-2689 GCA_003526465.1 Hyphomonadaceae bacterium | reverse complement strand
GCGCCCAGGGCCTGACCCGCGGCGCGCTGGAGAATCGCGAGGGATTTGCCGGCGCGGATGGCCTTTTCCGCTTCAACGGCGCCGGCGCCATCGAGCGCGGCCTGGCGGTCATTGAAGTTGGTCAAAACACCGTCGCCGTACTCG
>DPWD01000119.1:0-2480 GCA_003526465.1 Hyphomonadaceae bacterium | reverse complement strand
GGGCGCCGCCCGATCCGGGCCTGGTCCGCGCCCGCACTCCCGTCGTGGCGCTGATCGGCGTGACGATCTCGTCGTCCTCGTCCGCGCCCTTGGCCGCTTCGAGCCGACGCATCGAAGCGCGCTCGAAACGGCCAAGGGCGCTGGTGAGGACCCCGGCGGCGTTGGGGATCGCCGTCATGTACAAGAGCCTGCCACAACGCGCTTAAGCTCTTGTTCATAAACGCGGTAAACCCCCGGCAACCATGTCACGCATGCCAGATTATGCGTGAATGTCGCGATCCTTTGTTTCCGGCAGAAAAACCAAACAAACCGTGGCCGCAATCGCGGTCACTATCACCGGAAACCACAGGCCGGAATTGATTTGCCCTGTCGCGGTGTTGATCGCGAATACAATCGCAGGCAACAAACCCCCGAACCAGCCCGTGCCAATATGATACGGCAGCGAAAGCGCGGTGTAACGGATGCGCGTGGGGAAGAGTTCGACCAAGGTCGCCGCTTGCGGCCCGTAGAGCGCGGTGGCGGCGATCGCGAACAGCAGCATCACCGCAAACACGCCGAATTTTTCGCTGAACACGCGCACGATTTCCGACACGCTCCAGCCCTGCATGGGGCCGGGCGCGGCGACGGGATAGCCAGCGGCCCCCAGCACTTCGCGCAAGCGCCCATCGAACGCAGCCCGCGTCGCACGAATTTCGGAAAACGATTGGCCGATGGCGCTGACGCTTTCGAGCTCCTGGCCGCCAACCTTGATGCGCGCCGGTGCGCCGGGCGGGCCGGTTTCGCTTGTGTAGCTCACCCCGGCGCTAGCGAGCGCGCCTTTGGCGATGTCGCACGATGTCGAAAATTGCCGCGCGCCGCCGGTGAGATCGAGTTGGAAGGTGCAGTCGGCGGGGTCGGCGATGACGGTGACCGGCGAGGCCGCGGAAGCTTGGGCCAAGGCCGGATTACCGGCGCTGGTGATCAGCTGAAAGCCGGGAAAATACAGCGCAAGCGTCGCCACCATGCCGAGCAGGAGCACGGGCTTGCGGCCGATCTTGTCGGAAAGATGGGCGAAGAACACATAAAGCGGCGCCGACAAGAAGACGACCGCGATTTGCAACACGTTCACGGTTTGGGAATCGATCTTGAGGGTCCGCTCCAGATAGAATTGCGTGTAGAAAAAGCCGGTGTACCAAACCACGCCTTGCGCCATCATGATGCCAAGCAGCGCCAGCAGCACAATTTTGAGATTGCGCCATTCGAAAAAACTCTCGGCATAAGCGCGCTTGGAGGTGCGGCCTTCGGCCTGGAGCTTCCTGAAGGCTGGGCTCTCTTCCAGCTGCAACCGAATCCAAACCGAAATCGCCAAGAGTCCGATCGACACCAGAAACGGCACGCGCCAACCCCAAGCCTTGAAGGCTTCCTCGCCAATGGTCGCGCGCACGCCGAGCACAACCACTAGAGCGCCGAGCAGACCAAAGGCGGCGGATACCTGTATCCAACCGGTCGCGGCGCCGCGCTTTCCGTGCGCTGCGTGTTCCGCGACATAGATCGCGGCCCCGCCATATTCCCCGCCGAGCGCAAAGCCTTGCAGCACGCGACAGGTGATCAGGAGGATGGGCGCCCAGATGCCGATCGTTTCGGCCGTCGGCAGCAACCCGATCGCAAAGGTCGCCAGCCCCATCAGCGTTATGGTGATCAGGAACGCGCCCTTGCGGCCCGTGGAGTCGCCGATTTTGCCAAACACCAAAGCGCCGAAGGGCCGGGTTATGAAGCCGAGCGCGAAGGTCAGCAGAATGAAGACGAAGGCTTGCGCGTCGGGAAGGCCACGAACGAACAACGGCGTCATGATGGTGGCGACCGCCCCATAGACGAAGAAATCGTACCATTCGAAGATCGTCCCGGCCGACGACGCGAGCACCACTTGCCGCAGCTTGGCGGGCGAAATTTCAGGGCTGCTCTGGGCTGCGGCGCTCGCTTCGGTCATGTCTGGCTTCCCCCTGATTGGACACGGCGCTTTTGTCGCTGAGGGGCGGGGCCCGGCGGCGGTTGTCAAGCCCGAATGCGGCATGGTAAGCGGCGCGCGCGCCAAGGCCTGCACCCAAGCGTTGCGGGGCCGTTTGGCGTTTGGGTTTCCCCCAACGGCGTCATCTTGCCCGCAGGCGATCCGAGCATTCGGCTTCGCTGACGGCCCAATGAGCGAGACAGAAGTGGCCGAGACCTTCGATGGCGAAACATCCGAAGCGGCGGGCCGGTACGCCCAGGCCGCCTTCGATTTAGCCAAAGAAACCAAAGCATTGGATGCGGTTGAGCAGGATTTTCAGAAGCTGGCCGCCGCCTGGAAGGAAAGCGCCGATCTGCGCTCGGCCGCGCGCTCGCCCCTGATCGGCCCGGAAGAGAAGGCCGCCGCCCTCTCCGCCGTCGCGCAAAAGCTCGGCATGAGCGACCTGGGCCGGAAAATCGTGGGCGCAGCGGCGCAGAATCGCCGCGCCGCGGAGCTG
>DPWD01000076.1:260-5620 GCA_003526465.1 Hyphomonadaceae bacterium | reverse complement strand
CGAGGTCGGCCATGGTGTTGCGGATCGAGGCCGGCGAAAGCGCGCTTCCCCCGATCCGCGAGAGCGTGCGCGAGCCCACCGGCTCGCCGGTAGCCAGGTAAGCCTCCACAATCTCGCGGAAAATCGCGCGCGCACGCGCGTCGAGCGAGGAGAGGTCGGGGGCAGGCGGGGAGGCCATGGCGGGCTCTTAGCGCATGTTGGGCGGGAATAGAATCTCTGACGCATATTGGACCGCCCTCGACATTGCAGCCGCGATTGCCCAAAGCCTTCCCGCCCCACACCCCAGGAGACCCAATGCGTCCTTCCGGCCGAAGCCCCGATCAATTGCGTGAAGTCAGCCTGGAGACCCAGGTGTCCCGCTACGCCGAGGGCTCGTGCCTGGCCAAATTCGGCGCCACTCATGTGCTTTGCACCGCCAGCGTCGAGCAGGGGGTCCCCCCTTGGCTCAAGGGCCAGGGCAAGGGCTGGGTCACCGGCGAATACGGCATGCTGCCGCGCGCCACCCATACGCGCGGCCGCCGCGAGGCCGCGCAGGGAAAACAATCCGGCCGCACCCAGGAAATCCAGCGGCTCATAGGCCGCGCGCTGCGCTCGGTGGTGGACCTCAAAGCTTTGGGCGACCGCACCATCACGCTCGATTGCGACGTGATCCAGGCCGACGGCGGCACCCGCACCGCCGCCATCACCGGCGCCTGGGTGGCGCTGGCGCGGGCGTGCAAATATCTGCTCGACGAAAAGGTGATCAAGACCAACCCTGTCACCGGCCAGGTGGCGGCGATCTCCTGCGGCGTATTCGAAAGCGTCCCTGTGCTCGATCTCGACTACCCGGAAGATTCCGGCGCGGAAGTCGATGCGAACTTCGTGCTCGCCGGCGATGGAAGGCTGATCGAAGTGCAGGCGACAGGGGAGAAGCGGCCGTTCTCGGATGAAGAGTTCGCCGAGCTGATCAGGCTGGCTAAAGCGGGGTGCGGGACGTTGTTTGAGCTGCAGCGGGGGGCGGTGGGGTAGCTCAGGGGCGCCGGGCCGGCGTGCGTGTTATTGAGCGCGGCAGAGGCAGACCTTCGTGGATCGGGGCGGGAGATCAGCCCAGTAGTTCCTGCACCAGCGCATCGATACGCGGGGCCACTTTCGCTTCGCGCAAGGCAGCGCGGACGCTGGCGCGGGCGCGCTGGAAGGGGATGGTCTGGGGAATGTCGAGCGCGGCCGCGAGCCGTTCGGCCTCGGCGCCGGCGGCGGTGAGCGAGGTATGGGTTTTGTTTTCGGGATCGAAGCGCGGGATCGGCAGCGTGAACATCACCTTGTCGAAGTCGCGCGCGCCGAATTGGCCGCGCGATTGCAGATGCTCGACGCGGGCGCGCGCGGCCTCGCTGCCGAGAATGGCGGCGAGATAGTACGCTTCCTCCTCGGTCTCAGTGGGCGCCCAATAGAGCTTGTGCTCGACGGCGGAGCTTCCGTCTCTCACGACACAGGCGGCAGGGTGACTGCCAGACGCCGCGTAGACAACTCTGATCGGTGCAATAGGAAATTGCGCACCGAGTTCGTTGTGGAAGTTCCATCGGCCAACGAGCGACAGGTCGCTCTCCTGGTTCTGTCGCCAGGCTGTCTCGGCATTCCGCATCCAAGCTGATAAACCGGAGAAGCCATGACGCGCGGCGGCGGCGGAGTCGATCATTGTGCCGGAAGCATCGACCGGAACAACGCCTTCGAACGACCGCCACACGCGGAAGGGCAAGATGCTCTCGCCCAACAACACCGGGCGCAGGAACGGGCTTTCCACCGCGTGTTCAATGCCCGGCAGATCGCGCCACGGCTTCTTATCCAGCGCGCCGCGACGGCTGATCACGAGCGGCATATCGGCAGCGGCGCCGAGCCGGCCCATCTGCTTGCGCTCCACCAAGCAGAGCATGCGCGGCACCAAGGTCGCGCCTTGTCTGAATGCGCTTTGGTACGGCGATTTGCGCTCTTCTTCATCCACCTTGGCCGAGCTTGGCGCTTGCGCATTCTTGGTGACGGTGAGGCGCTCGTCGGCGATAGTTTCAGGCGCATCGCGAAACGGCAGGCGGCCGGAGAACGCCGTCACCTTGTCGGGCAACGCTTTCCCCACCGCGCGGCGGCGGCCGAACACGACGCATGAGGGCACCGGGAAAAGCGGCTGTACGCTCTCGTCCATGGTCCAGGCTTCGTCAAAGGCGATGGAGCGGCCGTGGAATTGGCCGCTGCGCAGCTTGGCGAATTGCCCGCGCGAGAGCGCCGCCAACGGCAACACCATGGCGAGGCGCCCATTGGAGCGCAGATAGAGCTTCGAGGTCTGCGCCAGGAACACGGCGCAGAGATCGTTCTGCGTCGCCAGCTTGCCGCCAACATAGATGTCGAGCTGTTCGGCCAGGATTTTGAAGCGCTTCTGCAATTCCTCGCTCATGTGGCGAAACGCCACCCAAGGCGGATTGCCGATCAGCACGCTCGCCCATTCGCCGTAGGCCAAGGGGCGGGAGAGATTGCGCGCGACATAGGTCCAGATCGAGTTGCGCCCGGCGCGGCGCAGATCGTCGAAGGTCTTGTAGGTGGCGGCCAGATCGGCGAGGGCGTGCGCCTCCGCGTCGGTCGGGTCGCGGCGATAATGCTGCTCCAGGATGAGCTGGGCGCCCTTTTGGAAGGCGGCGGGTTTGTCGTTGCGGTGGCTGGCCTCGCGCATGTGCTCGATCAGCTTGTCGAACAAGGACGCCTCGCGGCAGAGCACGTCGGGGAACGCCAAGTGTGTCGCGCCTTGTTCCCACGTAGGTGGGCGGCCGTTCTTGGTCCCGTTCGAGGCGGGTAGGGTTTGCCCCGGCGGCGGCGGCACCACGATGCGCAATTCCTGCTGGTCGAAATTGGAGCGCACGTCGAGCTGCAGTGCGTCGCCGAGATAAACCGGGATCGAGATTTCGCCCGCGCGTTTGCCCAGCGCCGGCATCAGCGCGATGAGGTAAGTCACGCGCGCGATGATGGCGGCGACGGGGTGGATGTCGATGCCGGCGATATGGCGTGTCGCCTCGCTCGCCAGCTGCGCCGGCGCCATGCCGGCTTCTTCCGCTTCTCTTAGGAACAGGCGCACAGCGTGAAACAGAAACGCGCCGGAGCCGCAAGCGGGATCGAGCACGCGCGCTTCGACCGGATTTTGCACGGCGTTGCGCACGATTTTGGCGGCGAGCCAATCGGGCGTGTAATACTCGCCCAGCCCATGGCGCTGTTCGGCGTCGATCAGGCTTTCATAAACGATTTTCAAAACATCCGCTTCGACATCGGGCCAACGGAAGCGCCCCACATGGGCGACGATCTTGGTGACAAGATCGGCGCCTCCGGGCGCGAGCAATACCCAGTCGAAGAAATCGCTCTCGACCGCGCCGAAAACCCTTGCGTTACGAAATTCCTTGCCGGTGAGCACGCTCTCGGCATCGTCGGTGCTGACGCGCAGAACGTTGGCGGCAATGGCTTTCGCGACGATAACCAGATAGGTGTGTTGCAGCCAAAGCGAGGTCTGCTCGATGTCGCGGCCATAAACCAAATTGAGCAGGCGCGCCCACAGCTGGCGTTGCAGCGATGCAGTCGGGTGATCGGCGACCGCCGCCCACGCTTTCGAAAGCTGATCCATCGCGCGCAGGAAAGCGATGCTCTCGCCGCCGAGTTCAGCTTTGATGTTGAGTGCATCGGGCTTCAGTTCGGGAAGTGCTGCAACCGCGCCATCGATCCAAGCTAACGTCTCATCGGGCTTCGCGGCATTGGTGCGGTGGGTCTTGAGCGAGTAGGGCGCACCGTCGCGAAGCTCGAAGGCTTCCCAATCGGCGCCATCGGTGACCACCGCGACAAATCGGGACTTCGTGGATTTCTCGCGCTCCGGAAGGTAGCGGGAGAGTTCCTCCAACGCGTCCTTGCGTTCGCGCGGCAGGTTCGACTTGAACTCGAAGATGGTGCGCCCGAGCAAGGCGTCGATGCGGCCGCGCGCTTCGATCACGCGGACTTCGTGGGCCAGGGTAGAAACTTGAGCGCCGAGCCAGTCGGAAAGCAGGCGGGAAACCCCGACTCGGACGGCCTCGTGCCCAGGCCTTTGGGCCAGCTGGGCGACGATCTCGACTAGGGCGTCCTTGGACTGTGGCATTCTACCGGCGCGCAGGTTCCCAATGCGCCCGGCCTAGGGGGGTTCGGGCGGATTGGAAATGCCCCAAAATCCACTTCTCCCCCCGTTGACCCCCGCCCCTCGTTTCCTTATACCCCCCGCTCCCCGTCCGGGCGGCTTCCGTCCGGGCGCACGATTTATTTGGCGGTTGTCATGTTCGCGGTGATCAAAACAGGCGGTAAGCAATACCGGGTCGCCAAGGGCGATGTGGTGGTGGTCGAGAAGCTCGACGCCAAGGCCGGCGCCAAGGTCAGCTTCGACACGCTGTTGTCCAGCGACGGCAAGGCCGTGAAGCTGGGCAAGGACGCGGCCAAGGTCAGCGGCGAGCTGGTCGAGACCACCAAGGGCGACAAGGTTTTCGTGTTCAAGAAGCGCCGGCGCAATACCTATCGCCGCCGCGCCGGGCACCGTCAGGCCGAAAGCCACGTCAAGATTACGACTATCGGATAAGAGGCGCACACAATGGCTCACAAGAAAGCAGGCGGCTCCTCGCGCAACGGGCGCGACTCTGCGGGCCAACGCCTCGGCATCAAACTGTTCGGCGGCGAGAGGGCCCTCGCCGGCAACATTCTCGCGCGTCAGCGCGGCACCAAGTGGCACCCCGGCCGCAACGTCGGCATGGGCAAGGACCATACCCTGTTTGCGCTGTGTGACGGCCGCGTCGAGTTTCAGGCCAAAGCCAAAGGCCGCATCTACGTATCCGTCAATCCGATGACGGAGGCCGCGGCCGAATAGACGGTGGATCATATCGAGGTCCGCCGGCATCCAGTCGAACCGGCGGAACTTCTCAGGTTCCGATGAGGGGGAGACGGGAAGCCGGCTCCCCCTCATCGTTTTGCAACATCTCGCTGCAACCAGGAGCCTGCATTATGACCGGTCTGGACGAATTCCATGGCGACACTTTGCGCGAAGGCAGTATCTTCGTCCTCGAGACGGAGCGGCTGTGCTTGCGCGCGCCGCGCCTCGAGGACGCTAAAGCCGTCGCGATGCTCGCCAACGACCGTCGCGTTGCGGAAAATACCGCGCGCCTTCCCCACCCGTACCGCGTCGACGACGCGGCGCAATGGATGGCCGCTGCGAATTCGCGTCCCGGCGAGGCGACCTATGTCATCACCCGCGCCGGCATGGTGATCGGCGTCTGCGGCCTTGACCTGCGCGAAGGCGCGAGCCCCGAACTCGGCTATTGGCTCGGCGTCCCCTACTGGAATCA
>DPWD01000076.1:0-219 GCA_003526465.1 Hyphomonadaceae bacterium | reverse complement strand
AGCAATCCGGCGTCGCGCCGCGTCCTGGAGAAATGCGGTTTCCAGTGGACCGGCGTCGCGCTCTACCGCATCCGCGCGCTTCGTTCCTCCGCGCCGGTCGACCGTTTCCGTCTCGACCGCGGCCTATGGAGAGCGCTCAAGAGCTGGGGACGGGCGAAACCGGCGGTTCGCGGCGCGGCCTGAAGCGCTTTCCTGACAGAACGAGAAGGGGCCGTCACG
>DPWD01000019.1 GCA_003526465.1 Hyphomonadaceae bacterium | reverse complement strand
AAGCCGAAGGCCCGCGCCCCATGACCGCCAAACGCCAGCTCACATTGCACTTCGACGCCGAGGTCGCCGGCGCGATCGAGGCGGAAGCCAGGAAACGCGGGCTCAACCTCTCGCGCGCCGCCAATGATGCGCTGCGGCGGGCGTTGATCGATGAGACCGGCGAGGCACTGGCCGACACGGTGAAGTCCCGGCTCGATCGCCTCGACAAGCGCGACGCCGCCCGCGCCCGTGAACTCGCACTGATCAAGGAGATCGTATTGCTGTTTGTGCGGATGTGGTTTGAGTATGTTGGCGACCTGCCTCACGACGACCCCGACGCCGGCGCCAACGCCGATGTGCGGTTTCAAGGGTTTCTGGAAATGCTGGCGCGATAGATTGGCTGCGGTCCCACATCGTTCGCATGAGCACGATCTGGGCCTGGAGTTTGTCAACGGGATTGGCGCGACATGTGACGGGGTGGTAGCGTGAGGGAAATACACGCGTAAGTGGAGCTGGCGTGTTTCCGCTTCTCGCTTTCGGCAAAAGGCGCGACGGTAAAGACCGTCACCGAGGGAGACTCGCATGAGTGATGCGCGGGCAACAAACCCGATCGACACGCGCTTGGGCGAACGGGTCCGTGCCCGCCGCCTTGAAATCGGCATGAGCCAGGAAAGGCTGGCCGAGGTGTTAGGCGTGACGTTTCAGCAAGTGCAAAAGTACGAGAAGGGCGTGAACCGCATCGCCGCCAGTCGGCTGCTGGACATCTCCAATGCACTCGAAGCGCCCATTTCACATTTTTTCGAGGGGCTCGCGCGCGTTCGCCGCAAGGGCGATGCGCCCAATTCGCTCGAAACAGCGCTCACCACCTCCGGCGCCATCGAGATGGTTAAGCTCTATGCCGCGATTGAAAGCACCGCGGTGCGGCAGCGCGTTTTGGAGCTTGTGCGCGCCATGGCTGGCGGCGAAAAGTAGGCGCGGCGGCGCGCGCCGCTAACGGATCGTGCTGGCCCGGTTCGCGCGCTGTTCAAGCCAGCGTCCCACGCCGCACATAAGCAGATAGCCCAAAGTGCATGCAAGCAGGGCCTCCAACGTTATTCCAGCAGGCATGGCATGGATCTCCATTGGTTTGTTTGATCTGGCGTGGCGCCGTCCGGCCATTCGACTCGTTCGGGGGGGCCTTGTTTCAATTCGAGGCGCGATAAGCCGCGAAAATTGGGGCTGCGCCGCCAGGCGAGGCCGCGCTCAATCAAGGACAGCCTCGGCAGGCGTTCAAAAAAGACGCGTACAGCGATTTCCGCTTCCGCGCGCGCCAACGGCGCGCCCAGGCAATAATGCGCGCCGCCGCCAAAAGAGACATGGTCGATGTCGTTTCGGGTGACATCGAAGCAGTCGGGGTCTGGAAACACTCGAGGATCGCGGTTGGCGGCGGCGACGAAGAGGTTGAGGTTGTCGCCCTGCTCGAAGGCGCGGCCGCACAGCTGAGCTGCTTTTGGGAAGACGCGTGCAAGCAGCGGCGTCGGCGGCTCGATGCGCAGCGCTTCGTCGACGGCTTGGGGCCACAGCGCCGGCTGGCGCGCAAGCAGGCGCCTTTGTTCGGGATGCTTGAGCAGGAGATAGATGAGCGAACCAATCAAGTCGGTGGTGGTGAAGTGCCCCGCAACCAGAAGATTGACGCAAAGCGACACTGCTTCCTCTTCGCTGAGCTCACTGCGGCCTTCTGCGCGCGCAAGCTCCGAGATGAGATCCTCGCACGGTGAATGTCTGCGTTCGGCAAGCTCCCCGCGGAAAAAATGCGCCAAAGCGCGGTGCGCGCTGATCGCGCCCTCGCGCTCGACAGGGCTCGCAAGGGGATGGAGTTCGGCGATCACCGCTTCGGACCAGATGCGAAACTGGCCAAGCCGGCCCGCCCGGACGCCCAGGATGTGGGCAATAATGAGCGCGGGGAAGGGGACTGCGAAATGCTCAATGGCGTCGAACGCCTCGCGGTCTTCGAGTGCATCGAGCAACATGTGCGCAATTGCTTCCATACGCCCGGCGAGGGCGTCGACGGCGCGTTGGCTGAAGGCGCTGGCGATGAGGCGGCGCAGGCGCTTATGCGCGGGATCGTCCTGGAGGAAGAGCGGGGGAGGAAGGGCCTGCAAATCCGGGGGGAGTTTAGCCGCGATGTCAGCGCGCGCGCTGCCGGGTTTCGCCGCTTGGCTTGAAACTCGCAAGTCACGGTCGAACAGAACCGCGCGCACATCGGCGTAGCGTGTGAGCCCGGGCCCGAAATGCGGCAGCTCGTGCATGGGCGCTGCTTCGCGCAATGCGGCATAGATCGGATGGGGATCGTCGAGCCCTGCCCGGGTGGACAGAAGGCGCATGAGCGCGCGCATGGGGCATTGCTCAGGCATCGTGCTCGTCCGGATCGGTCGAAGGTTGCGATCGGTTGAGACCGCGCTCGGCTTGAATGCGCGCGGCGGCGAGCCATGCGACATCGAGCGCGGCGATCAATTCGGCGCCAGAAACGGTCATGGTGATTTCATCGAGGTGAAGGAGCTCGCGCCGCCCATAAGCGAGGCTCGTCATCACCACGTGTAAGAACGCGTCCGCGTTGGAGAGGCTCACCGTCCGGCCGCTTTCAGATAGGCATTCATAAGGTCCGCTTGTGCGGAGGTGAGATTGTCGCGCGCCGGCGCCAATGGCTTGGTTTCACCCTGCAGCCATTCGATTGGGTCGCGTCCCTCGATCCAACCCAGATTCGGTCGGTGCACCTGATAGCCGATGAGCTTCTGCAGTCGCTCGGGTAGGTTGCGCACGACATCGGGCGGGATGGTGAGCAGGAGTTTCTCGGCTTGTGCGAGCCAGGCCAGGGAATAGCTCAAGATCAATGCGCGCCGCGGCAAGACGGAGCGATTGGCGCCGCCGCCATGGAGCAGGGAGCCGAGCCAGACGATAGCCGAGCCCGCTGGCGCTACCGCGTCGACGCCCGCGTCTGCGTATTCCTCGATCTCTTGGCGCGGCCAAAGGTGGCTGCCAGGCAGCAACCGTGTCGCGCCATTGTCGGCTGTGAACGGATCGAGCGCCCACGCAACATTGACCATGAGTTCATGGTTTTTGGCGGCGGGAAAAAGATTGTCGTCGCGGTGCAGGAGTTGGGCGTGTTCACCCGGCCAGATCTCAATCGCTTGTGTCAGATTGAGCTGGACGCACTCGCCGAATTGCCGTTCGCCGCCGAGCAAGACCTGTTCGACCGCGGCGAGAACAGGTTTGTGCAGCGCAAGCGCGGCGGTTTGCGGGGCCTTGGCGAAGACGCCGCTGAACCGCTTGGTGCGAAGCCCGAAGAACTTCTCCTCGCAGAAGGGCGCGGCGTCAAACCAATGGTCAAGTCCGTCGTAGATGTGGGCGAACTCACGCTGGCAAAACGAGGCTTCAACGACAGCGCACCCCGCGCTGGCGAGCGCGCGGACGATCTCGTCCTTGTCTGGATTGTGGAGGCGAGGCAGCGCCAGCGGCGGCGCCGGCGGCGCAAGCGCGGTGAGCGCTTGAATGTCCAAGACAGTCATCGAAAGGCTCCCGAGAGAAGCGGCGGAAAATCCTGCGAAGCGAAGCGGGCGAGGTCGGCGTCGGGCAGGGACGCCGCGACTTCGAGCCAACGGCGCGCAATGCGTCCGCGTACGGGATCGAACCCGGGTGCTTCGATCGAGACCGAACCTTCAACCCCGGCAAAGGCGCGTAATCGCTCGAGGTGCCCGGCTCTCACCGCGCTCTTGATCGCGACCGCGACCCCTTCGCCATAATGGTGAGGCTCGCCAAGCGGCAGCGATCGCCAGCCGAGCTCACTGGTATAGGGGAGGAGGTTGGTTTCGAGGATGCCGATAAAGGCGCCGATGCCACGCAGGCGTGCGAATTCGAGCACGGCGATGTTGAGAACGAGTTGAACGCGAAGATTGAAGTCCTTGCCGTGGGCCCGCCCTGGCGTCGCATGGCGCGTCCATTCCCAAATGTCGGGGGCGACGGGAACCGCGTCCCTGCAATATTCAGGAAACAAGGTCGCAAGCATGTTGGGCCGCCAACTGGGTATGAATCGGCCCGAGCCAACCACGGCGCCGGCGTCGCTCAACGCGATGAGGTAAGTGGCGTCGCCAGCATCGAATTCATCGATGTCGAGGTGATCGGGGCTCTCAAGCGCGCGCCAGCCGCGTTCGTTGACGAACACCTCGTAGCGATGCCGATGCATCGCTTCGATTTCATCGAGATAGAGCGCACGATTGTTGGCGTGGACGACGTGCACTCGCATGGAGCTCTCCCTTTCGCCCGAAGGAGAGCCGGTTCATTGCATTGGCGCACCCCCTATGAGGGTAGGGGTTGTAACAACCTCCGCTATATTGAGACCAGCTTGCGCGAGATGGCTTCGATCACCGCTTGGGTGCGTGTTCGCACCCCCAGTTTCTTGCGTGCTGCTTCAATATGTTCGGAGACGGTATGCTCGGAAATGCCCAAAATCTCGCCGATCTCCCAATCGCTTTTTCCGGCGCGCACCCATTGCAGGCATTCGCGCTGGCGCCGCGACAACGCCACCGTCTTGCCCGAGACGCTTGGTGCCATCATCCGGCGAACGGCGATCGAAAAATAGGCGGCGAGAATCTGAGCCGCCGCTCTCAAACGCGGATTTGGCTCGATGCGGTCGGGCGCCACAAGAATAGTCGCGGCAATGGCGCCATCGAGATAGTGCTGGGGCAATACGAGGCCGTCCCTGTGGCCAAACTCGCGCGCCTCGTTGAACACGAGGCGCTCATCCGCCGCGAGGTCGTGCGTGCGCGTCAGTTCGCTCCAGATCATGGCGTCGAGCATGCAGGGCAGCAGCCGAACGATGGCGTCGCGCTGAAAATGGTCCTGCGCCACGTAGTGTTCGTTCCAGATCGGGTCGGTCGATCCCGCTTCGTAGGCGCCGATTGTTTTGCCCTTGGGATCGAGAACCGAGAATGTCGCGAAATGCGAGTAGCCAAGGCGAGCGCAGGCTGGAGCGAAGAGTTCGGTCAGTTCGATCGCGGACGTGACTTCGTGAGCGTGCTCGATCGTGTTGAACACCGCGTGTTCGATGTCGCCCCTCAGCAAACACTCCCTGGTCATCAGCCCCGCTCCGTGCGGAGGGATGCGCCCCAGCCCGGGGACCGCCCCCTTGAAATCTGCTAGTCCCGCCCCCGCGCAAGCACAGGGCAGCGACCGGAATCCTCAAAGCTATAGGAGACCAGGATGTTGCGTCTGTCACGCGCGCCTTCGTTGTTGGCCCGCCGCCACCCGCTCGGGAATAATGTCGGCCATGAGGGCTTTCCCGCCGCCGCCGTCCTAAGCTAGAGGTTGTGCTGGGCTGGGGAGCCGTTGGGGGGGACGTGAATGCCGCAATCGGGCGATGCTGCCATCGTCGGCGGTAACGCGCCGGAGGAGGGGGTGTTCGACACCGCGCTTGCCTCGCTGGTCTTGATGCTTGGCTTTCTGCAAAAGCCCGCCGATCCGCAACAGCTTCGCCACGAAGCCGGCAAGGGCGGCGCGCTGCTCGATGCTTCCGATCTCTTGCGCCTGGCCAAGAAACTCGATGTCCGCGCTCGCGAGGCGAAGGTCAAAGTAGAGCGCTTGGATCGCCAGCCTCTGCCGGCTATCGGTTCAACCAAAGAGGGGCAGTACTTCCTGCTCCTGCAGGCCGGCAACGATCAGGCGCTGATCTTCCATCCGCATAAGGACAAACCGGAAAGCATAAGCTTCGATCAGTTCGGGGAAATTTTTTCAGGCTCGCTTATTTTGATGACCACACGCGAGCGGCTTGCGGGCGCTGCGCGCGCGTTCGACGTGACCTGGTTCATTCCCTCAATCGTGAAATACCGTCATGTGCTGCGCGATGTTCTGATCGCGTCCTTCTTCATCCAGATTCTGGCCCTGGTCAGTCCGCTGTTTTTCCAGATCGTGATCGATAAAGTGCTGGTCCACAATGGTCTGACCACGCTTGAAGTGCTGGCGATTGGTTTTCTGGTGGTTTCCGTCTTTGACGTGATGATGGGAGGTTTGCGCACCTATCTTTTTAGCCACACCACCAGCCGCGTCGATGCTGAATTGGGCTCGCGCCTGTTCCATCACCTCACGCATTTGCCGATGGCCTATTTCCAGGCGCGCCGGGTTGGCGATTCAGTGGCGCGCGTGCGTGAGCTTGAAACCATCCGCGACTTTCTCACTTCGTCTGCCCTGACGGTGGTGATCGATCTTTTCTTCGCCATCGTATTCCTGGCGGTGATGTGGCTCTACTCCCCCAAGCTGCTCATCATCGTTCTCATTACGCTCCCCTGTTACGCGCTGATCCTGATCCTACTCTCGCCCAATCTGAGGCGCAGGCTCGATGAGAAATTCGCGCGCGGCGCCGAGAACCAATCCTTCCTGGTCGAGTCTGTCACCGGGATCGAGACTATTAAGGCCCACGCGGTCGAGCCGCAGATGCAAGCCCGCTGGGAGCGCCAGTTGGCCGGCTACATCAAGACAGGCTTCTCCGCTTCGATGATCGCCAATTGGGGACGCCAGGGCATCGAGCTGGTGCAGAAGCTGGGCACGGTGGCGCTTCTGTATTTCGGCGCCAAGCTGGTGATCGAAGGCAAGCTCACGGTCGGCGAATTGGTGGCGTTCAACATGCTGGCCGGACAAGCGGCGGGGCCGGTGTTGCGCATCGCGCAATTGGTGCAGGACTTTCAGCAGGCCCGCATTGCGGTCGAACGGCTGGGCGATATCCTCAATGCGCCGATGGAGCCGGCCATGTCGGCCTCGCGCGCCAGCTTGCCGGCGGTGCAAGGTCTGGTGTCGCTGGAGAACGTGACCTTTCGCTACCGGCCCGACGCGCCGGAAGTGCTGCGCGATGTGTCGCTCACTATCGCCGCCGGCGAGATGCTCGGCATTGTCGGACCTTCGGGCTCGGGCAAATCGACGCTCACCAAACTGATCCAGCGCTTGCATACCCCAGAGCGCGGCCGCGTGCTGGTGGACGGGGTCGATCTTTCCATGGTCGATCCGGCTTGGCTGCGCCGGCAAGTGGGCGTGGTGCTGCAGGAAAATCTCCTGTTCAACCGCTCGGTGCGCGACAATATCGCGCTCGCCGATCCGGCCATGGCGATGGAGGACGTGGTCGCCGCCGCCAAGCTCGCCGGTGCGCATGAATTCATTCTGGAATTGCCGGAAGCCTACGATGCGCGCATCGACGAACGTGGCGGCAATCTCTCCGGCGGCCAGCGCCAGCG
>DPWD01000369.1:5301-7800 GCA_003526465.1 Hyphomonadaceae bacterium | reverse complement strand
CGCGCCGCCGCCGCGGCGAACAAAGTGAGCGAGCGCGCCATTTCGTAGGGCGGAGTGTAACGGCCATCGTCTTCGCGCGAGGTCGAGGCGCCGATGGCGGCGGGCAAGTCTTCGGCGCCCCAGCTCAAGCCGAGCAAGCGCGCGGCGACTTCGCGATAGCTGCCAAGCACGAACATCGCCGCCGGCGTCTCGGTGGCGATCGGCAATAGCGGCACATGATCGAGGCCGCGCGCATTGAGTCGCACATCGAGGGCGGCGACGCTTGCCGCGCCTTCTGCCTTGGGCAACACGATCGCATCTGGCTTGGCGCCAGCGAGCGCGTCGAGGTCATCGTCAACGAATGCACTGTCGAGAGGATTGATGCGAATGAGCAACGGCGCCGCGCGCTCCGTTTCGGTGAGCGCATCGCGTATGGCCTGGCGCGCAAAGACTTTGCGGTCAGCGGCGACGGAATCCTCCAGATCGAGAATGAGCGCATCGGCGCCGCTCGCCGCCGCCTTCGGGAAGCGCTCCGGCCTGTCGCCGGGCACGAACAACAAAGAACGCAATCTCATGCCAGCCATTTCTTCGGGCACCGCGATAACAGCTGCAAAATCACCGCCACGGTCGGCATGTCAAGGGCGGCGCGCGAGCTGACGCGTTCCACTCAGCGCCACCAGCGCGATCACGCCGCTGGCGAGCACGCCAACGCTCACCAAGGCGCCGGCCCCGCTTTCTCCGGTGACGTAACTCAAGGAAGAGGCAAGCATGCTGAGACTTGAGAGCAGGAACGTGACCGGCAAGAGCGGATAGAGCGGCGTCCTAAACGGGCGCTCCACGTTGGGCTGACGGAAACGCAGCACGATCAGTGCAAGCCCGCTCATCGACAGAAACAACCAATAAACTGGCGCGGTGTAGTCCACCAAGGTGGCGAAGCCCTCGTAAAACGCAGCGAACACAACCAGCGCCAGGGAGATACCGCCCTGCGCCCAGATCGCGGCGGCGGGGATCTGGCGCTTCTCGTCCCAAACCCCGATCGCCCGCAACGCCGGCCAATCGTGCGCGCAAGCGTAGGTCGTGCGCGCACCGACGACGATGGTGGCGTTGATCGACGTAATCACCGCGAACGCGATGGCGAGCGCGGTGACCAATCCGGCCCACGGCCCAAAGGCCTTGGCGATGAGATCGGCCGCCGGCGTCGCCGACGCGGCCAGGCCCTCGATGCCAAGGCCGTACCAAAAAGCCCAGTTCACCGCCAGATAGAGCGCCGTGATCACCAAAGCGGCGGCCACCAACGCGCGCGCCATGCCGCGCTTTGGGTCACGCACCTCCGCTGATAGCGTTGCGATTTCGCTCCATCCGCCAAAGGCGAGCAAAGCGTACACAAGCGCATAGCAGAATGTGGCGGGCGGCAAATTTGGCGCTTGCAACGCGCCGCGATCGACGGCGGGAACGCCTTGGAGAATGAGCGCGAATGCCGCCGCCACCATCGCCAGAAGGCCGACGACTTCGAGGCTGGTCAGGCTGTAATCGGCGGCATCGTTGTCGGGGCCAGCGCCGCGCAGATTGAACGCCGTCAGCGCAACCACGGAAGTTGCCGCATAGAGCGGCGCCCCGAGATCGCCGAGCGGCAGCAGCAAATTGAGATAATCGCCCAACACATAACCCAAAAGCGCGATGGAGCCGCTATTGATCACGGTGAACCGCGCCCAGGCGAACAGAAACGACCAGCCGCGTCCGTATGCGAGGCCCAGGAAGTGATAGTCGCCGCCGGGATGGGGAAACGCGGTGGCGAGTTCGGCATAGCAAAGCGCGCCGATCAGGGTCACAAAGCCGCCAATGGCCCACGCCGCGAACAGCCAAGCCGGCGAACCAGCCGCTTCCGCCACCAGCGCAGGTGATTTGAAGATGCCCGCGCCGACCACCATGGCGACGGCAAGCATCGCGACATAGGCGGTGCTTACATGGCGGCGGGGCTGGCCCTCGCTCATCTGCTACGGGCGCGCCCGGTTCAGATAGCGATCGCGGAGCGCCCTCACCTCCTGCGCGCGCTCGCGCGGCGCAACGATGACGGCCTCGGGGGTGGCGACCACGATCAGATCGCGGACGCCGGCGACGCAAACCGTCACGCCCTCCCCTCGCAGCAAGCAATCGGCGGAATCGAGCGCAACCACTTCGCCCTGCACGGCGTTGCCGCTCGCGTCCTTCTCCGAGGCGCGCCAAACCTCGNNGTCCAGCCGATTTCGCACAGCGCCACCGCGCCGAGGCGCGTGCGTTCCATGATCGCAACGTCGAGCGAAACCGCTGGAACTCGCGCGAACGCGTCAGCATCAAGAATGACGCGCCGCCCTTCGCGCCGCGCAGCGCTAAGCGCGGCCAGCGCGCCGTCGCGTATCTCGGCGGCCGCGGCGAACTCCTGCAGCAACACTTGTGGGTGGTAGAGGAACATGCCGGAATTCCAGGAATAGCCGCCAGCGTCCAAATAGTCCCGAGCGACGCCGGCGGATGGCTTCTCGCGGA
>DPWD01000369.1:0-5291 GCA_003526465.1 Hyphomonadaceae bacterium | reverse complement strand
CCGTAACCGGTTGCGGGCCGGTTCGGCGTAACGCCGAAAGTGACGATGCGGTCGCGCGCAAACGCCGCCGCGCGCGCCAATGCGGCCAAGAACGCTTCGCGGTCGGCGATAAGGTGGTCGGCTGGCAGCAAGAGCACCAGCGCGTCGGGCGTAATTTCCGCCGCCAGCGCCGCCGCGATTACAGCCGGCGCCGCGGTATTGCGGCCTGCCGGCTCGATCACCAGGGCGCTGACGGCGCTCCCGCCAAGGTGTTCTTCAACCAACGCGACGTGAGCGGCGCTGGCGAGGATTATCGGAGGCGCGAACGCCACCGCATCGGTCTCGCCGGCAACGCGAAGCACGGTCTGCGCCAACAGGGACGCCCCGCCCGCCAGCAAGTGAAACTGCTTTGGGTTCGCATCGGTTGAAACCGGCCAAAGGCGCGTACCGGCGCCCCCCGATAGGATCGCGGGAATGATGCAAGGCTTCATTGGCGCGATTGCTTGCGCCGCGGAGGGCAAACTTGCAAGCGAGCGCCGCGCTCAGTTCAGCACGAAGGTTACCTTAAGAGTGACACGCCACTCAACGATTTTGCCGTTGTCGGATTCGACCTTGATGTCCTGCACCCACGCGCCCTGGACGCGTTCCAACGTCTCCGCCGCGCGCGCGACGCCCTTGGCGACCGCGTCCTCGATACTTACGGGTGAAGCCGCGCATATCTCCACCACTTTTGCGACGGACATCTCAATTCTCCCATCGGCGCGGCGCGTCTCCAGGCCGGGGACGTCTTGGCTCGCTATTGTGCGCCCGGCCCGCACTCAGCGTCAGCGGGGGGGGCCTTTGCACGAGGGCCGGATCGGACTTTGGCTTGCCAAGACGCCGCCACGCCAGCCGCCTTTGCAGACGACACGGCATAAGTTAACCAGCCCACGCGCCCCCGCTTTGATCGACCTCAAATCGTTTTGATGGGAGCGATTCCTCTCCCCCGAAGGCATTGCGCTTGCTCTCGCCATGGCGCGCATGCTTCCCTCGCGGCGATGAGCGCTTTTCAGCACGCCCCCGATCCGCCCTGGATTTTCCGCACCTATTCCGGGCATTCGACGCCGGCGGAATCCAACAAGCTCTACAAGTCCAACCTCGCCAAGGGGCAAACCGGGCTTTCGGTGGCGTTCGATCTGCCGACCCAGACCGGCTACGATAGCGACCACGAACTGGCGCGCGGCGAGGTCGGCAAAGTCGGCGTGCCCGTCTGCCATCTGGGCGACATGCGCGCGCTGTTCGACGGCCTGCCGCTGGATCGGATGAACACTTCGATGACGATCAACGCGCCGGCGGCGTGGCTGATCGCGCTTTACGCGGCGTTGGCGCAAGAGCAAGGCGCGGACTGGCGCAAGCTGCAAGGCACCACCCAGAACGATATCCTCAAGGAATATCTCTCCCGCGGCACCTACATCTTCCCGCCCGCGCCCTCGCTCAAGCTGACAGCGGACACGATCTCCTGGTGCCTCGACGCGATGCCGAAATGGAACCCCATCAACGTCTGCTCGTACCATTTGCAGGAAGCCGGCGCGACGCCGGAACAGGAGCTTGCGTTTGCGCTGGCGGCGGCGATGGCGGTGCTGGACGAGGTTTCCTCCCCCGTTCACGGGGGAGGTGTCGCGCGCGAAGCGCGTGACGGAGGGGGAGATGCGGCCGCGCGCATGCCCGAAGTCTTCTCCCGCATCTCCTTCTTCGTGAACGCGGGCCTGCGCTTCGTCACCGAGACCTGCAAACTGCGCGCGTTCGCCGCACTATGGGACGAGATCGGGCGCGAGCGTTACGGCGTCACCGACGAAAGGGCGCGCCGCTTCCGGTACGGCGTGCAAGTCAATTCGCTGGGCCTGACCGAGCAACAAGCCGAAAACAACGTCTATCGCATTCTGCTTGAGACCCTGGCGGTCACGCTTTCGAAAGACGCGCGAGCGCGCGCGGTGCAATTGCCGGCCTGGAACGAAGCGCTGGGCCTGCCGCGCCCATGGGACCAGCAATGGTCGCTCAGGATGCAGCAGATATTGGCTTACGAGACGGATTTGCTGGAGTTCGAGGACATATTCGAAGGCTCTAAGGTCGTCGAAGCGAAAACCGCGGAACTGATTCAAGGCGCGCGCGCGGAGCTTGCGAAGATTGGAGCGCTGGGCGGGGCGGCGGCGGCGATCGAATACATGAAAGCAGCGCTTGTCGATTCCAATCGAGCCAGGATCGAGGCTATCGAGCGGGGCGATGTGAAGGTCGTGGGCGTCAATTGCTTCACCGAGGCCGAGCCCTCCCCGCTCGAGGCAGGCGAGAAGTCGATCCAGAGCGTGGACCTCGCCGCCGAGGCCGAGCAGGTCGGCCGGCTCAAAGCCTGGCGCAGCCAGCGCAACCAAGGCGAAACGGAAGCAGCGATCACGGCGTTGCGTGCGTCAGCGCAAGAAAACCGCAACATCATGCCTGCCTCGCTCGATTGCGCGAAGGCTGGCGTCACCACCGGGGAATGGTCGCAGGCGCTGCGCGATATTTACGGCGAGTATCGCGGCCCCACCGGCGTTGCGCTGGTGATCGAAAGCGGCGGCGATGACATCGACGCGGTGCAGCGCGATGTCGCCGCGCTCTCGGAACGGCTGGGCCGTCAACTCACGCTGCTCGTCGGCAAGCCTGGGCTCGACGGCCATTCCAACGGCGCCGAGCAGATCGCGGCGCGCGCGCGCGCTGTCGGCATGGACGCGATCTATGAGGGCATTCGCCTAACGCCAGCCGAGATCGTGGCGGCGGCAAAGGAAAAGCGCGCGCACGCGGTGGGGCTTTCTATTCTTTCCGGTTCGCACCTCGATCTCGTGCGCGAAGTCGTGCGTCTAATGCGTGCGGAGGGTATGGAGAGCGTGCCGCTCGTGGTCGGCGGCATCATTCCGCCCGCGGACGCGCTCGCACTTCGCCAGATGGGCGTGGCGGGCGTGTACACGCCGAAGGATTTCAAGCTCACCGCGATCATGGGCGATATCGTCAAGCTGGTGGCGGCGCGAGCGCCGACGTGATAGACTGGCGCCCATGACGCGCGATGAAGTCCTTGCGAAATTGCGGGAGCTGAAACCCTGGCTGGCGGCCCAGGGCGTCGGCCGCGTGCGCCTGTTTGGCTCGCATGCCCGCGACGAAGCCCGGCCCGACAGCGACGTCGACCTGATCGTTGAGCTCACAAAGCCCATGGGACTCGACTTCTTCCGCATTGAGGACGAATTGGGCCAGAAGCTGGGCGCCAGGGTCGAGATGAGCACGGAGGAGGCGCTGCGTAACCGGATCGTGCGCCGCAACGCCCTTGCGGATGCGATCGATGCCTGACGGCAGCGCGGCTTGGCTGGTCGAGATTGAAGACGCTATCAGCAACATTAGCGCGTTTACCAGCGGGCTAGACCAGCAGACCTTTGTCGCGGACGTACGAACCTGCGCCGCGACTGCAATGTTTCTCGTCGTCATTGGCGAGGCGGCTCGCCGCTTGCCTGCAGCGGTGCAGGACGAGGCGCCGGAAATTCCCTGGCCTGTCATCGTCTCGCTCCGGAACCGGATCGCCCACGGGTATCGCTCAATCGACCACAACATCGTCTGGGGCATCGTCCAAGCGCATCTTCCACCGCTGCAGGCTGCAACGCGCCGGATGCTCGCCGCACGCGGAGAATAGTACTTAGCTGCGCCGCGAAGCGATCAGCCGCGTCATTGCCGCGGCCCCGAACAGCGGCGCAACGAACGGCAGGACCGCCGCGAACAGGCCAACCGCGAAGATCGCCGCCCCATGTTTGCCCCGCAGCGCGCGCGCCTCCGCCCACGGCATGCGCCGCACGGCGGCGAGCGAGAAATATTCGCGCCCCATCAGATAGCCGTTGAGCGTCAGGAACCAGAGAATGTTGATGACCGGCACGAACATCAGCGGCAGCGAGATGAGGTTGAGCAGCAGCGCTGGCCAGGCGATGCGCAGACCGTTGAGCAAACCTTCGTGGATCGGCACGAGGCGCCCTTCGGGCAGCGCCACGGCTTTCTCCACGCGCGCAGCGGCGATGTCGAACAATGCCCCGCCCACGCCCATGGACACACCCGGCGACAGCACCAGGGCGAGCACCACGACTAAGAAACTCGCGGCGAACTCGCCGGCGGTGGAAAGATAGGAGAGCCAGCCCGCGCCATCGGGGACCAACGGCACAAGATAGCGCATCGCCGCCCACGCCGCCGCCGCCGTCATTGCGACAGCGACAGCAAGGTTGAGCGCGGCGAGCCAAGAGAGCCGGCCGCGAAACACATCGCCCAGTCCGCCGAGTATTGCCGAAGCTGCGTTCATGGGCGTTGCTCTAGCATCGTCGCGGAGTTGCGCCAACGCAGCGCCGGCGCTTGACCCCAAGGCGAGCGCGCTCCACGCTCTGCGATCATGAAAAAGCGGTTGCTCACGGAAATCCGGGAATGGTGCTTGGTCGTCGCCAAGGCCTTTCTAGCCTATCTCTGCTTTACCACCGTCGCCTTCGCGAACTACGCCATCCCCTCGGAAAGCATGGTGCCCCACCTCGAAGTGGGCGACCGCATCGTGGTATCGAAGTTCGCTTACGGCTACAGCCGTCATTCGCTGCCGCTTGGCCTCAGCGGACTGCTGCCGGTGAGCGAGCACCGCTTGTTCGAGCATCCGCCCAGGCGCGGCGATGTGATCGTGTTCGCGCATCCAATGGATGGCAAGACCATGGTCAAGCGTGTCATCGGCTTGCCTGGCGACACGATCGAGGTGCGCGCCGGCGTGCTGTTCTTGAACGGCGATCGCGCCGAACTGAGTGAGCCGGCGCTGCTGCTGCGGCGCGCGCACCCCCGTGGACGCGAGTGGGCCGAGCGCAGCGACGAAGCATTGCCGGGCGGCTACACGCACGCCGTCCACAATCTCTCGGAAGGGGGACGCTTCGACGATTTCGGTCCCTATGTCGTGCCGACCGGACACTTGTTTTTCATGGGCGACAATCGCGACAATTCGCTCGACAGCCGCTGGCAACGCATGGGGCCTGTTCCCATCGAAAACCTCATCGGTCGCGCGGAGATCATCTATGNNATCCGGTGCCGAGTGAGAACCTGATCGGCCGGGCCGAGATCGTCTATTACGCCGCCGACCGCTGTCGCGGCGACCCCGCCGTCGCCTGCCCAATGCCGCGTTGGCTCAAGCCGCTGCATCACTGACGGGCGCGTTGCACCACGTAGATGCCGGCGAGCACGAGCGCCATCGTGATGTTCACGGTGCCGATGAAGATGATCGACAGCGTGGCCGCCACGCAGGGCGG
>DPWD01000202.1 GCA_003526465.1 Hyphomonadaceae bacterium | reverse complement strand
AATACGGTTGGTTTGCGTATCGAGCGCGAAAGCGAAGCCGAGGCGCTGGCGCGCGCGCTCACCGGCGACAACGAAACCCGCGCCGTCTCCTACGCCGCCGAAGCCGGCCTGTTCCAACGCGCCGGCATTCCCGCAATCGTGTGCGGACCCGGCTCAATCGAACAAGCCCACCAGCCCGATGAATGGATCGAACGCAGCCAGATCGAAGAAGGCGCGCGGTTTATGGAAAGGTTGATCGAGAGATTGTGCGGGTAAAATCTTGGGCTGCCGCGTCCGCCGAGCTATGGCGCGCGGTTGAAGCGCTGCCGCAGCGGCTCGCAACGGCGAACAATCTCGCCTTCCCGCGCTGAGAATTCTTGCGTGACAGTTTCGGCGCCTAGGCGTGAAATGGCGTCATCATAGACGGCGACCGCCTCATCGAAACGGTCCAGCNNGGACGCCGGCGGTCCAAGAAGGCTACCCCAACGCCATCAGCGCCGCCGCTTTCGCCGCATCGCTTGCGTACGCGACGAAGCCGTGGATGAGGAAATCATCCGCTCCCTCCCCGTAGCGCAGAGGCGCGCCGTCCAGGCGCATGACCCCTCCGCCAGCGGCGCTCAGGATTGCGTGCCCCGCCGCTGCATCCCACTCGCATACATCGCCGAAGCGCGGATAAAGGTCGGCTTCGCCTTCGGCCAGGCGGCAGAACTTGATCGAGGAACTGGCGTGCGCGGCTACACCCTTAAGCGTTGCGATGAAGCGTTTGGTGCTTTCGTCGCGGCCTGAATGGTCGGAAGCGACAATGCGCCATGCGCCCGGCGCGGCGTGCGCGACCGAAAGCGCTTCGTACGCTTCTGGCGCGCCATGTTCGTCGCACTGCGCCTTGAGCGCGCGGCCGGCCTCGCCCGCATAAAGCTCACCGCGCGCGGGCGCGTAGATCGCGCCCATGGTCGGCGCGCCATCTTCGATGAGAGCGATGTTGACGGTGAAATTGCTTCCGCCCTTGGCGAAGCCGCGCGTGCCGTCCAGCGGATCGACGCAGAAAAAACGCGCGCCCAGTTCGGGAATGCGTCCGGCTTCGACCGATTCCTCGCCCAGCATCGGCACGCCGGGCGCGAGCTTGGCAAGGCCCGCTTCGATCAACGCTTCGGCGCGCTGGTCGGCGATGGTGACGGGTGAGCCGTCGCCTTTCTTCAGCGTCTCGAAGCCCGCTTCGCGCACCGCCATGATTTCGCGCCCAGCGGCAAGCGCAAGCGCGATGAGATCGTCGAGGAGGGCAGTCATGGTGCGGGCTGGTGTGAAACGGCGATCTCCAAAAATGGAGCGCGGGCCTTTAAGCCCGCCCTTACGCCGGGCTCGACACGAAAGCGCGTCTGAAGACGCGCGGTCCAGGGGGAGCACAACGAGCGCACTTCCGAAAAAATCATTCCACCGAGATGCTGGAACATTCGGCCTCAGTCCAGCGTTTCTGGCGCATTCGCACGCAATTCGTTCAGCCACGTCGCCGCACGTGCATCGCTCGGCGCGCGCCAGTCGCCGCGCGGGGAGAGCGCGCCGCCAGAAACGATTTTCGGACTGTTAGGAACAGCCGACCGTTTGTACTGACTGGCGAAGAAGCGGGTGAGAAACAACTCCAGCCATTTGCGCAGCGTGGAATAATCGTATTTGTCGCCCCACGCTGTCCGGGCCAAGAACAAGATCTTGCTGGGCGCCATGCCGTAGCGCGTCAGCCAATAGAGGTTGAAGTCCTGCAATTCGTAAGGGCCGATTGCGGCTTCTGTGCTTTGTATGCCGCCGGGAATGAGTTCCGGGCTGATCTCGCTGGCGAGCACCTTGCGCAGCGTCTCCGAGGTCTTGGCGTCGAATTGCTTTGTTTCCGCCGCCCATCGGATCAGGTGCAGGATCAAGGTCTTCGGCGCGCCGCCATTGACGTTATAGTGCGACATGTGATCGCCAACGCCATAAGTGCACCAACCAAGCGCCAGCTCCGAGAGATCGCCGGTGCCGACGACGAAGCCGCCCTCCTTGTTGGCGAGGCGGAAGAGATAATCGGTGCGCAGGCCCGCCTGCACGTTCTCATAGGCGATGTCGTACACCTTCTCACCGCGCGCGGCGGGGTGATCGAGGTCCTCCAGCATACGCTGCGCTAGCGGCTCGATGGATACTTCGCGCGCATCGACCCCCAGCGCCTGCATGAGCGCCCAGGCGTTGGCCTTGCTCGCTTCGCCGGTGGCGAAACCCGGCATGGTGACGCCGATAATGTTAGCCCGCGGCAGCTTGAGCAGATCGAACGCGCGCGCGGCCACGATCAAGGCTTGCGTTGAATCGAGCCCGCCGGAAACGCCGATGACGACGCGCTTGGTGTTGGTCGCCTCGATGCGCTGGGCGAGCCCCGCGACCTGGATGTTGTAAGCCTCGAAGCAATCGCGGTCGCGCTTGGCGGGATCGTCGGGCACGAACGGGAAGCGGTCGATTTTGCGCTGCAGGGGCAGGGCGGATTGCGGGGCGTCTAGCGCAAAAGTGGTGCGCCGCCATTTGACCAATTCGTCCTTTCTGCGCGCCTGCGCGTCGCGGAAATTCGAAAGCCGACGGCGTTCCTGGGCAATGCGGCCAACGTCGATGTCGGCGATCACGAGCTTCGGCTCGCGGGCGAAGCGCTCGCCTTCGGCGATCTTTTCGCCCAGTTCATAGGCGACGATCTGGCCGTCCCAGGCGAGATCGGTGGTGCTTTCCCCGCGCCCGGAGGCGGCGAACACGTAAGCAGCGGCGCAGCGGCGCGATTGCGCATCGCAGAGGATGGCGCGGTCTTCGGCCTTGCCAATGGTGATGTTGGAGGCCGACATGTTGAGCAGGATGTTGGCGCCCGCGAGCCCGCCCATGGTCGAGGGCGGCGTCGGCGCCCACATGTCTTCGCAGATTTCGACGTGGAAGGCGAAGTCGGGGTGATCGGCAGCGGTGAAAATCACATCCGCGCCGAAGGCGACATCCATGCCGTTGAGTGCGATGCGGTTTTCCGCGGCATCCGCGCCGCTGGCGAAGTGCCGCTTCTCATAGAACTCGCGATAATTCGGCAGGAAGCTCTTGGGCACAACGCCAAGGATTTCACCGCGATGGATCAACACCGCGCAATTGAAGAGCGCGCCGCGCGCTCGGATCGGTGCACCAACGATGAGGATCGAGAACAGCTCCTTGCTCTCGGCTTGCAGCTTGGCGATCGCGGCTTCGGCGGCGGTGAGAAGCGCGTCCTGATGCAGCAGATCATCGATGGCGTAGCCGGTGAGCGATAGCTCCGGCGTCAGCAAAATCGCCGCTTTCGCCGCGTCGGCCTCGCGCGCGAACGCGACGATGCGCTCGGCATTGGTCGCGGGATCGGCCGGCGCCACCACTGGCGCGCACGCCGCGAAGCGCACGAAGCCATGAGTGTATAGCGAGCGAAAGCGGCTTTGCGTCGGCGCGGAGGGCTTGGGCATTCCGCACACCCTATCAGCTTATGCTCAGGATGACCATAAGCTTGGTTAATCGTCCCCCGCATCGATCTCGGTGCGGTCGTCATAGCCGCGCCGCGCCGAGATAAACACCAGCGCCATCAGCCCGCCGCCGACCGCGAACGAGAAGAATGTCCCTAGCCCCAGCGCGATCCAGAGATGGACGCCGAACTCGCGCTGCTGCGCAAAGAACAGGAACGCCAAAAGCAGCCCCGTCAGCCCCGCGCTTGCTGCGATCACGATGGCGAGAATGCGCATCAGCGGCGCACGCGGCCCATCACCCTGGGCAGAACGATGGCATCGCTGCCGGCTCGGCGGCGGTGCGCTGGCGCCATTGGCCGGCTTCGTCGCGATAGCNNGCGCGAACACTTCGCAGGCGACGGCCGCCGCCATTTCGTTGATCGAGACGTTGAGTTCAGGCGGCTTTGCCGTCTTTCATCGCGTTCACCATTTAGACGGCTTTGCTATCACGGTACCGGGAATTGGATTTGGAAATTGCGCAGAAGCTAGCATCGCCGGGTGAATAGCTCGGTGATACTGGGTAACCGTCACCAGTTTAGACGTCATTGGGTTTCGCGCCGCGCACGCTAGCGTGATCGGTTTTTTCCGCTCAACGGAGACCATGCGAATAGGTTCAACAAGGTCGCTGTCATTTGAGAACACTATTGCGGCATCAAACAAGCCTTTCCACGCGTCATTGAGCAGATGAGAAGCGAGGTTCACATCC
>DPWD01000267.1:4582-15928 GCA_003526465.1 Hyphomonadaceae bacterium | reverse complement strand
TCACCACCGTCGGCCCCTATCAGCTTTATGGCGAACCGCTCGTGGCCGCGTGCGCGCGCACGGGGACCGATTATGTCGACCTCTGCGGCGAGCCGGCCTGGATGGCGCAGATGATCGCGCGCTACGAAGGCGCGGCGAAGGCCTCAGGCGCGCGCATTGCGTTTTCCTGCGGCTTCGATTCGATCCCGTTCGATTGCGGCGTGTTCTATTTGCAGCAAGAGGCGATGGAGCGCTACGGGCAACCGTTTTCGCGCGTGCGCGGGCGGGTGCGCACGATGAAGGGCGGCTTCTCTGGCGGCACCATGGCGAGCATGCTGGCGACCTTGGAGGCCGGCCGTCGCGACCCAAGCATCGTCAAGACCATGACCAACCCCTACGCGCTGGTTCCCACTTCCCCCGGCGTGCGCCAGCCGCGTGGCGATGCTGTTGTGCACGATGAGGGGATCGGCTGGTCGGCGCCCTTCATCATGGCGGCGATCAACACCAAGAACGTGCACCGCACCAACGCGCTCAGCAATTACCGCTACGGGCGCGATTTCACGTATGACGAGATGCAGCTGATGGGCGAAGGCGCTGCGGGCGAAAAACGCGCGAAAGCCGCGCTCAGCCAGGCGCGCATGCAGATGGCGCTGCTCGCGTTCGCACCAACCCGCGCGCTGTTGCGGCGGTTCGCGCTGCCGAAGCCGGGGCAAGGGCCGAGCAAGGAGGAGCGCGAGACCGGCGCGTACGAAGTGTTGTACGTGGGCGACATGGGTGCCGGCGCAAGCGATGGACGCACGCTGCGCGCGGCGGTCAGCGGCGACAAAGACCCCGGCTACGGCTCGACTTCGAAGATGATCACCGAAGCGGCCTTGTGCTTGAAGGACACGCCGCGCGCTAGCACGCCGGGTGGGATATGGACGCCCGCCGCCGCCATGGGCGAAACGCTGATTGCGCGGCTGCAGGAGAAGGCAGGGTTGCGGTTTGGGGTGGAAAATTGAACGCTCCTGCTTGACCGCGTCATGCGGAAAAAACATCATTAGATAGGGGGTGAATCTCGATGCAAGTGTTTGAGTTCACCAACGCCATTGTTCGCACTCCGGCCAACTCGATCGTCAATGGTCTCCGCGAGGTGGACCTTGGACCTCCAAGCCTCGAGGGCGTCCGGGACGAGCACGCCGCGTATATACGCGCGCTTGAGGGCGCGGGGCTCTCGGTCGAGGCGCTTCCCCCACTCGAGGGCTTCCCAGATTCGGTGTTCGTCGAAGACACAGCGCTGGTTTTCAGGGGAACAGCGATCGTTCTGAGACCAGGGGCGCCAACCAGGCGCGACGAGGTCGCCGAGCTTGCTCCGGTATTACAGCGCCGCTTTGATCGTGTGTTGCAACTCGATGATGGCTTTGTCGATGGCGGCGACGTGTTGGCCACGCCGCGATGCGTTTTCATCGGCAAATCCGCCCGCACAAATGCGCAGGGCGCGGATTCGTTAATTTCATCGCTTGCTTTTACTGGCATGGTCGGGCGCTCCGTGACAACGCCGCGAGGCGTGCTGCACTTCAAGAGCGATTGCGCGTTGCTTGACGAAGAATCGATCTTATCGACGGCGAGGCTGGCGGCGTCGGGCGTGTTCGACGGCTTCCGCGTCATCGTGCTCCCCGAGGGCGAGGAAGCCGCCGCCAACGCGGTGCGCATCAATGATCACTTGCTCATCGCCAGCGCCTATCCGCGCACCGCTGAGATGCTCGCCAAGCTCGGCCACCGGATTGTCCCCTTGCCGACCGGTGAAATTGCCAAGGTCGACGCAGGCCTCTCCTGCCTCTCGCTCCGATGGAGCGAGTAGCCTTCCCGGGCCTTAACTCAAACTCCCGCAAAACCTTTGTATCCGCGTGCACGCATCTTCCAGCTCCGCGTTCGATGTCGCGTACGAAATCCTAAACGCCGGCCCCAGCCCGAACGCGGTTCCGTGCACCACCGCCACCGCTTCCGCTTCCAAGAGCTCCAACGCAAAGGTCTCGTCGCTGTCGATCACCTTCCCCGCAGGCGTTCTCTTGCCGATCAGCCCCGCACAGGAGGGATAGACGTAGAACGCGCCCTCGGGCGTGGGGCATTTCAGGCCTTGCGCCTGGTTCAGCATCGAGACCACCAGATCGCGGCGGCCTTCGAACAATTTCTTGTGCTTCGGAATGAAATCCTGCGGGCCGTTCAAAGCTTCCACGCTTGCCCATTGCGAGATCGAGCACGGGTTGGAGGTGGTCTGACTCATGACGTTGGCCATCGCCTTGATCAGCCATTCCGACCCCGCCGCATAGCCGATTCGCCAGCCGGTCATGGCGTAGGCTTTCGAGACCCCGTTCATGGTCAGCGTGCGTTCGTAGAGGCGAGGTTCCACGTGCGCGATGGTCTTGTACACAAACTCACCATAGATGAGATGCTCGTACATGTCGTCGGTGAGCACGTGTACGTGCGGGAAATCCATGAGCACGGCGGCGAGCGCTTTCAATTCATCGCCCGTATAGGCCGCGCCCGATGGGTTCGACGGCGAGTTCAAGAGCACCCATTTGGTGTGCGGCGTGATCGCCTTGGCCAGAGTCTCGGGCCGCACCTTGAAACCCTCCGCCAGCGTCGTCTCCACGAACACCGGCGCGCCACCGCACAAGAGCGCCATGTCAGGATAGCTCACCCAATAGGGCGTGGGGATCACCACTTCGTCGCCCGGATTAAGCGTGGCCATGAAGGCGTTGAAGATCACCGGCTTGCCGCCGGGCGAGACGTTGACCTGGGTGCGCTTGTACTCAAGCCCGTTCTCGCGCTTGAACTTGGCGACGATTGCGTCCTTCAGCTCGGGGATGCCGTCGACATCGGTGTATTTGGTCTTGCCCTCGCGGATGGCGCGGTAGGCGGCTTCCTTGACGTTTTCGGGCGTATCGAAATCGGGTTCGCCGGCCGAGAGCGCGATGCAATCGCGCCCCGTTGCCTTGAGCGCGCGCGCCTTGGCGCTCATGGCGAGGGTGGCGGATGGCTTCACGCGGTTGAGCGCGGCGGACAGGGAGTTGCTCATGACCGGTGCGTGGAACCACAATCCGGCGCAATGCACAAGCAAAACGGCCCGGGATTGCTCCCGGGCCGTTGCCGCTTCTTTGAGCGTTTCCTGCCCTTTTAACTTGCCCTATTCCGCAGCCTCTGCCCGCGCCAGACGCGCGTCCTCCGCGCGTTCGAGCGCCAGTTGCGCGTCGCGGTCGGCGGCGAGCTTCTGGTAGCGGCGCAATTGCCCGCCGGTGCCCGCCGGGATCAAGCGCCCGACAATGACGTTCTCCTTCAGGCCCTCGAGCGTGTCCGACTTGCCGTAGGACGCAGCCTCGGTGAGCACGCGCGTGGTCTCCTGGAACGAGGCCGCGGATATGAACGAACGCGTCTGCAGCGAAGCCTTGGTGATGCCAAGCAGCATCGGCTGAGCGGTCGCGGGCTTCAGGCCCAGTTCGCTGACGCGCTTGTTTTCGTCTTCGAGATCGAGCGCTTCCACCGCCTCCCCTTTCAGGAATTCGGTGTCGCCGGCTTCCATCACTTCGACCTTCTGCAGCATCTGGCGCACGATAACTTCGATGTGCTTGTCGTTGATCGGCACGCCTTGCAGACGATAGACCTTCTGGATTTCCTCGACGAGATAGTTCGCGAGCGCTTCCACGCCCATGATCGAGAGGATGTCCTGCGGCGCTGGGTTGCCGTCGAGCAGATAATCGCCTTTCTTGACGAAATCGCCTTCTTGTACAGGAATGTGCTTGCCCTTCGGGATCATGTATTCGAACGGCTCCTCTTCCTCGTTTTCGGAAACGACGCGCAGGCGGCGCTTGTTCTTGTAATCCTTGCCGAACTCGACGCGGCCGTCGCTCTCCGAAATGATCGCATGATCCTTCGGGCGGCGCGCTTCGAACAATTCCGCCACCCGCGGCAGACCCCCGGTGATGTCGCGGGTCTTGGCCCCACCGGTGGGCATGCGCGCGAGATCCTGGCCGGGCGTCACTTCATCCCCGTCGGCGAGGGATAGAATGGCGCCAACCGGCAGCGCATAGCGCGCTTCCTGGCCGTTGCCGAGCTTGGCGGGATTGCCCTTGGCGTTGAGCACCACGATCGCGGGACGCAATTCCGAGCCCTTGGCGGTGGCGCGCCAATCGATGACAACCTTGGAGGAAATGCCGGTGGCTTCGTCGAACTCGTCGCGCGCGGAAATGCCGTCAATCACGTCCTCGAACTTCACCTTGCCGGCGACTTCGGTGAGGATCGGCGTGGCGTAGGGATCCCATTCGGCAATCCGGTCGCCGCGGCCGACCTTGTCTTTCTCGTCGACCTTGAGCCGTGCGCCGAACGGCAGCTTGAAGCTCTGCCGCTCCTTGCCTTCGTCATCGACGACGATCACCTGCATGTTGCGGCTCATGACGATGTGGTCGCCGGTCGCGTTCTTGATGGTGTTGCGGTTGACCATCCGCACCTTGCCGTCGTGCGCCGATTCCATCACCGATTGTTCGGCGATCTGCGCCGCGCCGCCGATGTGGAAGGTGCGCATGGTGAGCTGGGTTCCGGGCTCGCCGATCGATTGCGCGGCGATCACGCCCACGGCTTCCCCGACATTGACCGGCGTGCCGCGCGCGAGGTCGCGCCCGTAGCAGGCGCCGCAGACCCCGGTGCGGGTTTCGCAGGTCAGCACCGAGCGCGCCTTTACCGATTGCACGCCGGACTTTTCGATCAGCACGATGGCTTCTTCGTCCAGGAATGTTCCCGCCGTGACGACGACCTTGCCATTGCTGGGGTCGACCACATCCACTGCCGCGGTGCGGCCGAGCAGGCGCGTACCCAGCGAAACCACGATGTCGGCGCCGTCGATGACAGCAGCCATCTGGATGCCGTCCTGGGTGCCGCAATCGTCTTCGGTGATGATGCAATCCTGCGCCACATCGACGAGGCGGCGCGTGAGATAGCCCGAATTGGCCGTCTTCAACGCCGTGTCGGCGAGACCCTTGCGGGCGCCGTGGGTGGAGTTGAAGTATTCCAGAACCGACAGGCCTTCCTTGAAGTTCGAGATGATCGGCGTCTCGATGATCTCGCCACTCGGCTTGGCCATCAGCCCGCGCATGCCAGCGAGCTGCTTCATCTGGTTCTTCGAACCGCGCGCGCCCGAGTGGGCCATCATGAACACCGAATTGAGTTCGCCCGCGCGCCCGCCCTTGTCCTTGGCAGGCTTGGACGCTTCGTCCATCATCGCGTCGGCGACCTTGTCGGTGCACTTCGACCAGGCGTCGACCACCTTGTTGTACTTCTCACCCTTGGTGATGAGGCCGTCGGCGTATTGCTTCTCGTACTCGGAGACGCGCTTGCGGGTATCCTCGACCAAAGTCTCTTTGGCCTTGGGCACCACCATGTCGGCCATGCCGAAGCTGATGCCGGCCTTGCAGGCCTCGCGGAAACCGAGCTGCATGATGCGGTCGGCGAAGATCACGGTCGCCTTCTGCCCGCAATGGCGGTAGACGGCGTCGATCAGATTGCCGATTTCCTTCTTGGTCAGGGTAGTCTCGAGCAGCGAATAGCTGATCTTCGGGTGACGCGGCAGCAGCTCGGCCAGCTTCATGCGGCCGGGCGTGGTTTCGATGGTCTTACGCACCGGCTTGCCGGTTTCGTCGACGGTTTCGTAGCGCGCCTTGATCTTGGCGTGCAGCGAAACTAGCCCTTGATCGAGCGCGCTCTCGATTTCGCCCATGCTGGCGAACAGCTTGCCCTCGCCGTGCTCCTTCTCTTTCATCAGGGAAAGATAATAGAGCCCAAGCACGATATCCTGCGACGGCACGATTATCGGCTTGCCGTTGGCGGGCGAGAGGATGTTGTTGGTCGACATCATCAGCACGCGGGCTTCGAGTTGCGCTTCGAGCGCGAGCGGCACGTGCACGGCCATCTGGTCGCCGTCGAAATCGGCGTTGAAAGCGGCGCACACCAGCGGATGCAGCTGGATCGCCTTGCCTTCGATCAGCTTCGGCTCGAACGCTTGAATGCCGAGGCGGTGCAGGGTTGGCGCGCGGTTCAGCAGCACCGGGTGTTCGCGGATGACTTCTTCGAGCACGTCCCAGACTTCCGGGCGCTCCTTCTCCACCATGCGGCGCGATTGCTTCACGGTGCCGGAAATGCCCTTCACGTCGAGGCGCGCGTAAATGAACGGCTTGAACAATTCCAGCGCCATCTTCTTCGGCAGCCCGCACTGGTGCAGTTTGAGGTCGGGACCGACGACGATCACCGAGCGGCCGGAATAATCGACGCGCTTGCCGAGCAGGTTCTGCCGGAAGCGGCCCTGCTTGCCCTTCAGCATGTCGGCGAGCGATTTCAGCGGCCGCTTGTTGGCGCCAGTGATGACGCGCCCGCGCCGACCGTTGTCGAACAGCGCATCGACCGCTTCCTGCAGCATNNATGCGCTTTTCGTTGCGGATGATTATGTCCGGCGCGCGCAGCTCCATCAGCCGCTTCAGGCGATTGTTGCGGTTGATGACGCGGCGGTAGAGGTCGTTCAAATCGGAAGTGGCGAAACGGCCGCCGTCGAGCGGAACCAGCGGACGCAGTTCCGGAGGGATCACCGGCACCACTTGCAGGATCATCCATTCCGGCTTGTTGCCGGAACGGATGAAGGCCTCCACCAGCTTCAGCCGCTTGGCGAGCTTCTTCGGCTTCAGCTCCGAGGTCGATTCCGCGATTTCCTTGCGCAGCTGCTCGGCCTCTTTTTCGAGGTTGAGCGCCATCAGCAATTCCCGGATTGCCTCGGCGCCGATCATGGCGGTGAAGCTGTCCTCGCCGTACTCTTCCTGAGCGCGGGCATGATCGTCTTCGGGCAGCAATTGCTTGGCTTCGAGCGGGGTCAGGCCCGGTTCGAGCACGATGTATTGCTCGAAATAGAGCACGCGCTCGATGTCCTTCAGCGGCATATCGAGCATGAGCGCGATGCGCGAGGGCAGCGATTTCAGGAACCAGATGTGGGCGACCGGCGCGGCCAATTCGATGTGGCCCATGCGCTCGCGGCGCACGCGCTGGAGCGTCACCTGCACGCCGCATTTTTCGCAGATGATGTCCTTGTACTTCATCCGCTTGTACTTGCCGCACAAGCACTCGTAATCCTTGATCGGCCCGAAAATGCGCGCGCAGAACAGCCCGTCGCGTTCGGGCTTGAAAGTGCGGTAATTGATGGTCTCGGGCTTCTTGATTTCGCCGAACGACCACGCGCGGATTTGCTCCGGGCTGGCGATCGAAATCTTGATCTGATCGAACACCGGCGCCGGAGGCTGGTTGGCGTTGAAAGTTGCGTTGATCAGGTCTTGGTTCATGGCGTTCATACTGGGAGTGCTCCCTGCAAATGGTTTCTTCCCCCGCGAGCGGGGGAAGCGGTGAGCAAAGCGAACCGATGGGGGCGGGCGCGCGCTGCCCCCTCAGTCAGCTTCGCTGACAGCTCCCCCGCTTGCGGGGGAGCAAAAAGCGCGGCGCCGGCCGTCATTCCGCTGCCTTCAGCCGCGTTCCGTCGTTCAGCTCCACATTGAGGCCGAGCGAGCGCATTTCCTTGACCAGCACGTTGAAGCTTTCGGGAATGCCGGCTTCGAAGGTGTCGTGGCCGCGGGTGATCGCTTCGTAGACTTTGGTGCGGCCGGCAACATCGTCGGACTTCACCGTCAGCATTTCCTGCAACGTGTACGCGGCGCCGTAAGCTTCGAGCGCCCACACTTCCATTTCCCCGAAGCGCTGACCGCCGAATTGCGCCTTGCCGCCCAATGGCTGCTGGGTGACCAGCGAGTACGGCCCGATCGAGCGGGCGTGGATCTTGTCGTCCACCAGATGGTGCAGTTTCAGCATGTAGATGTAGCCGACGGTGACCTGGCGCTTGAACGCCTCGCCGGTCTGGCCGTCATAGAGCTGCACTTGCCCGGTTTCTGAGAACCCGGCGGCACGCAACAGCTCGCGGATGTCGCTGTCCTTGGCGCCATCGAACACCGGCGTCGCCACCGGCACGCCCTTTTCGATATTATGCGCCAACTCACGCAGCTCGCCCGCCTCCTTCGGCAATTCGACACCCGCGCCGTAGACATCCTTCAATTTTTTCTCGAGCGCCTTCTTATCGGCGTCGCGGTCGTAAAGCTCGAGCGCCTGGCGCACCTGCCTGCCGATGCCCGCGCACGCCCAGCCCAAGTGCGTTTCCAGGATCTGGCCAACGTTCATGCGCGAGGGCACGCCGAGCGGATTGAGCACGATATCGACTTGCGTGCCGTCATCGAGGAACGGCATGTCCTCGATCGGCACGATCTTGGAGATGACGCCCTTGTTGCCGTGACGCCCGGCCATCTTGTCGCCCGGCTGCAGCTTGCGCTTCACCGCAACGAACACCTTGACCACTTTCATAACGCCCGGTGGCAATTCATCGCCGCGCTGCAGCTTCTCGACCTTGTCCTGGAAGCGGGCGTCGAGCCGCTTCTTGGCGTCGTCGTATTGCTTCTTCAGCGCTTCGATCTCGGCCATGGCGTTTTCGTCGTCGAGGCCGATTTGCCACCACTGACCGTGCGAGAGTTCGTCCAGCGCGTCCTTGGTGACTTCGCCCTTCTTGAACCCTTTGGGGCCGGAGGCGGCGTTCTTGCCGATCAGGATTTCCGAGAGCCGGCCGAAGATATTGCGCTCCAGGATCGAGAGCTCGTCATCGCGGTCCTTGGCCAGGCGTTCGATTTCTTCCTTCTCGATCTGCATCGCGCGCTGATCTTTTTCAACGCCGTGGCGATTGAACACGCGCACTTCGACGATCGTTCCGTTGACGCCCGGGGGAAGACGCAACGAGGTGTCGCGCACGTCGGAGGCTTTCTCGCCGAAGATGGCGCGCAAGAGCTTCTCTTCCGGCGTCATCGGCGATTCCCCTTTCGGGGTGACCTTGCCGACCAGAATGTCGCCCGCCTCGATCTCGGCGCCGATGGCGACGATGCCGGCTTCGTCGAGGTTGCGCAGCGCCTCTTCACCCACGTTCGGGATGTCGCGGGTGATCTCTTCCGGGCCGAGCTTGGTGTCGCGGGCGGCGACTTCGAATTCCTCGATATGGATCGAGGTGAACACATCGTCGCGGACGATGCGTTCGCTGATCAGGATCGAGTCTTCGAAATTGTAGCCGTTCCACGGCATGAACGCGACCAGCACGTTGCGCCCCAACGCCAGTTCGCCGAGATCGGTGGACGGGCCGTCGGCGATGATGTCGTCGGCGCGCACCAGATCGCCGACCCGCACGATTGGGCGCTGGGTGATGCAGGTGTTCTGGTTCGAACGCTGGAACTTGAGCAGCCGATAGATGTCGACGCCCGGCTTGGTCGGGTCGCGTTCGTCGGTCGCGCGCACGACGATGCGCTGGCTGTCGACCTGCTCGACCACCCCGGTGCGGCGGGCCTGGATGGCCGCGCCTGAATCACGCGCAACGGTCGCTTCCATGCCGGTGCCGACAATAGGCGCATCGGCGCGCAACAGCGGCACAGCCTGGCGCTGCATGTTAGACCCCATCAGCGCGCGGTTGGCGTCGTCGTTCTCAAGGAACGGGATGAGCGCTGCCGCCACCGAAACCACCTGTTTCGGCGACACGTCCATGAGGTCGATTTCTTCGCGCGGGATCAGCATGGCTTCCCCGCTCTCGCGCGCCTGCACCAGGTCGTCGACCAGCTTGCCCTTCTCGTCGATCGCCGCGTTGGCTTGCGCGATCTTATGCTTGGTCTCTTCCATGGCCGAGAGATAGACGATCTCGTCGCTCGGCTTGCCGTGCGAAACCTTGCGATACGGGCTTTCGATGAAGCCGTACTTGTTCACGCGCGCGTGCGTGGCCAGCGAGTTGATCAGGCCGATATTCGGCCCTTCCGGCGTTTCGATCGGGCAGATGCGGCCATAGTGCGTGAGGTGCACGTCGCGCACCTCGAAGCCGGCGCGCTCGCGGGTGAGGCCGCCCGGGCCGAGCGCCGAGAGGCGGCGCTTGTGGGTGATCTCGGAGAGCGGGTTGGTCTGGTCCATGAATTGCGACAGCTGCGAGGAGCCGAAGAATTCGCGCACCGCCGCGGCCGCCGGCTTGGCGTTGATCAGGTCGTGCGGCATCACGGTCTCGATATCGACCGAGCTCATCCGCTCCTTGATCGCGCGCTCCATACGCAAGAGCCCGATACGGTACTGGTTTTCCATCAGCTCGCCGACCGAGCGCACGCGGCGGTTGCCGAGATTGTCGATGTCGTCGACTTCGCCACGCCCGTCGCGCAAATCGGAAAGCGTGCGCAGCACTTCGAGGATGTCTTCGAGGCGCAGGACGCGGATGGTGTCGTCGGTGTCGAGCCCCAGGCGCATGTTCATCTTCACGCGGCCAACTGCGGAAAGATCGTAGCGCTCGCCATCGGAGAACAGAGCGTTGAACAGCGTCTCGGCGGTATCTATGGTCGGCGGCTCGCCCGGGCGCATGACCCGGTAAATGTCGAACAGCGCCTGCTCGCGGTTCTCGTTCTTGTCGAGCTTCAGCGTGTTGCGAATGTAGGGGCCGTTGGTGACCGGATCGATGTTGAGGATCGGCAGCTCGTGCACGCCCGCTTCGATCAGCGTCGCAAGCACGGCTTCCGACAGCGAATCCCCGGCCTCGATGTAGATTTCACCGGTTTCCGGGTTGACGATGTCCTCGGCGATGTAGCGGTCGAACAGGTCTTCCGAAGGCACCATGATGTCGACGACGCCGTCCTCGACCAGCTTGTTGGCGATGCGCGCGGAAATCTTCTTGCCGGCCTCAGCCACGACCTTTCCGGTCTTCGCGTCGACCAGATCGTAGTTCGGCTTCACGCCGCGCCAACGTTCGGCGCGGTAGCGCGTGGTCCAGCCGGCGCGGGTGCGCTGGTAGGTGGAGCTGGTGTAGAAGGTCGAAAGGATTTGTTCGTTCGACATGCCGAGCGCGTAGAGCAGCGTGGTCGCCGGCAGCTTGCGCTTGCGGTCGATGCGCACGAACATGATGTCCTTGGCGTCGAACTCGAAGTCGAGCCACGAGCCGCGATACGGGATCACCCGCGCGGCGAACAAGAGCTTGCCGGAGGCGTGCGTCTTGCCCTTGTCGTGATCGAAGAATACGCCCGGGCTGCGGTGCATCTGGGAAACGATCACCCGCTCGGTGCCGTTGACCACGAACGTGCCCTTGTCGGTCATCAGCGGGATGTCGCCGAGATAGACGTCCTGCTCCTTGATGTCCTTGACCGATTTCGCGCCGGTGCCTTCGTCGGTTTCGAACACGATCAGGCGCAGCTTCACTTTCAGCGGCGCGGCATACGTCATGTCGCGCTGCTGGCACTCCTCGACGTCGAATTTCGGCTC
>DPWD01000267.1:4161-4479 GCA_003526465.1 Hyphomonadaceae bacterium | reverse complement strand
CACCTCGATCAGGTTCGGCATCGCTCCCGCTTCCGGGATTTTGCCGAAGGATTTGCGGATACGCTTCTTACCAGTGAACGACAGCGACATCGTGTACCCCAATGCGCTTGCCCACGCTAAGTCGCGAACCTCCGGCCGTAAGGTTCGCCGCGCGGGCAGCTTTGAGCCGCCTTCCGCTCCGCCGGACGCTCGCGGTTCGCGCCGCGGGCCCGATCATGTCAAAACGCCGCGAGCGGGGCGGCGTTCGCGCGCATCTTGTGCAAGACGCGCATTGGGGGGCCGGCGCTGAAGACGCCGGCCCCCGCGCTTTGGCTTATT
>DPWD01000267.1:974-4101 GCA_003526465.1 Hyphomonadaceae bacterium | reverse complement strand
AGGTCCTTGGCTTCCTTGAGGCCAAGGCCGGTGATTGCGCGCACTTCCTTGATCACTTCGATCTTCTTGTCGCCGGCGGCGGCGAGCATGACCGTGAATTCGGTCTTCTCTTCCACGGCGGCGGCGGGGCCGGCGGCGACCGCGGCAACCGCCACGGGCGCGGCGGCGGAAACGCCCCACTTGGTTTCCAGCATCTTCGACAATTCCGCCGCTTCCAGCACGGTCAGCGAGGAGAGGTCTTCTACGATCTTATCGAGCTTCGACATTGGTTTTCACCCTTCTGAGATTGTTTTGTTCAAATCAAAAATTGCGGAAATGACGGGCTTTAGGCGGCGTCCTTGGTCGCGTAGGCGTTGATCACGCGCGCGAGTTGGCCGCCTGGCGCCGCGAGAACGCCTGCGATCTTGGTCGCGGGCGCTTGGACCAGGCCGATCAGCTTGCCGCGCAGTTCGTCCAAGGACGGCAAGGTCGCCAGCGCGGCTACGCCATCTTTGTCGAGCACCTGGTCGCCGAACAGGCCGCCGAGAACGATGAACCGCTCCTTCTCCTTGGCGTACGCGACAGCGACCTTGGCGGCGGCGATCGGGTCAGCGGAGTAAGCGATAGCGGTCGGCCCGGTGAACAGCTTGGCGGCGCCCGCTTTCGCGGTACCGTCGATGGCCAGCTTCACGAGCCTGTTCTTTACGACCTTGAGCGAGCCTCCAGCCTGACGCAGGCGGGAGCGCAGCACCGTCATATCCGCAACGGACAAGCCGGAATAATGGCCGATGACCATCACCCCAGCGCCAGCGAACACGCCTTTCAGCGCCTCCACCGTTTCTGCCTTCTGAGCACGATCCATTGCGGGTCTCCTTTCCTACCCGGCCGCGCATCGGCCGAGCAGTTCTCAGATTAGGCGCCCGGCCAGTCCGAACGCCCCTGAGCGCGCGGATCGACCGGCCGGCGGAAACACCCCCGAAACCGGCGCGCGATCCACGCGCGCGCTGTCCCAGAGGCCGGCCTGCGGGAACGGGCTTGACGCCCACCCCGAAAAACGTCAGCTTCTGTCTATTGCGGGCCTCGAAAGCGGCGGCGATTTGCCAGCGCTTTCAAATATTTAAGCCGCGCACAAAACACCCTTTCGGGCTACCCTCGTGCGTGGCGCCTGCAGTCTCGGACAGGTTTTACGGCGGGGTTAATTCCCGCCGAACGCGGAGATATGCACGCTTTGCTGCAGCGCCGCAAGGGGGTGAATTGGGCGTTTTTGTGGCGCCGACACCTCCTCGACCTAAACGCCCCCCCTGCCCGCCCCCCGCATTCCGGCAGCATAGGCCACGAGCAGCACCACCATGACGAGCATGCCAAGAGCCGAGGGCCCGACCTGGCTCCAGGGCTGCAGATCACGAAACACATTGCCCACCCCGGCCGACATCATCGCGAAGTAGGCGCCGGTCATTTTTAGTCCGTGGTCAATGCGGCGTACGTGCTTGAGCCAGGCATCCGCCCAGAAATGGCGCGATAAGTCGTAGACCGCCACGCTGCTCGTGTATCCGATCGCGGAATAGCCGATGATTGGCGGCCACGCCTCGGTTCCAGATCCCATAGACAAATACAAGGCAGCGCAGCCCGCCAAGCCAAGCGCGGCAAGCAGGGCGTCCATAAGGTTGGGGCCGCTTGTCTTCAGCTGCAGCACCCTCAATCCGGAGAGATATTGATAGCCGAACGCCAGTGTCGCGGAAATAAGTGGCGGCAAGGGGTCAAAGTAGAAAACGCCGACCAAGGCCGTGACCAGGCTCAACCCGCCCAGCCAGACAAACACCCGGCCAACGCGCTTGTGGAGCGTCTCGCCCTTGCGCGTCCCGATAACAAACGCACCGACCAGCAAGCCCGCAGCGCCCCCCGCCACGTGCAGCGCCACATTGACGTCGTGCGGCGACATTGTGGACCTCCTAGCGCGACTGGTCTTACATCACATGGAGGTTGAAGCGCTCCCCGACGCCTGCGCGGCCGGAGGCCACGCGCTCCAAATCACGCATGCTTGCGCCAGCCGGCGAGGGCGCCGGGGGTCCGCATTGACGCCTACGAAGCCGCCAGCGCGTTGCTTGGATCCACGCGCACGCCCGGGCCCATGGTTGAGCTGAGCGCCACCTTCTTCACGAACGTGCCCTTGGCGCCGGTGGGCTTGGCTTTCGCCACCGCATCCACGAACGCTTTCACGTTTTCGCGAATCTGCGCTTCGGAGAAGCTCGCCTTGCCAACGCCCGCTTGCACGATGCCGGCCTTCTCGACGCGGAACTCCACCGCCCCGCCCTTGGCGTCGTTGACCGCCTTGGCGACATCCATGGTGACGGTGCCGACCTTCGGGTTGGGCATCAGCCCGCGCGGACCCAGCACTTTTCCGAGCCGGCCAACGAGGGCCATCATATCTGGCGTGGCGATCAGGCGTTCGAAATCGATCTTGCCGGAATTGATGGTCTCGAACAGATCGTCGGCGCCGACAATATCAGCGCCGGCGGCTTTAGCTTCTTCCGCCTTCGGCCCGCGCGCGAACACGGCCACGCGCGCAGTGCGGCCTGTTCCATTAGGCAGTGAAACCACGCCGCGCACTTGCTGATCGGGGTATTTCGGATCGACGCCCAGATTCATCGACACTTCGATGGTCTCGTCGAACTTGGCCCCACCTTTGCCTTTGGCGGCGCGCTCCTTGATCAGCTTCACCGCCTCATCGAGCGTGTGCAGCTTGCGGCTGTCGATGCCGGCATGGCTCAGCTTCTGTCTCTTGGTGGTTTTGGTCATGGCCCTACTCCACCACTTCCACGCCCATCGAGCGGGCGGTGCCGGCGATCATTTTCGCGGCCTGGTCGAGATCGGCGGCGTTCAGGTCCTTCGCCTTGGTTTTGGCGATGTCCTTGCACTGGGCCATGGTGATCTTGCCGACCACATCGACCCCGGCCTTCTTCGAGCCAGAGCCCGGCTTCTTCGCGGTGGACATCTTCGCCGCCTTCTTGATCAGGAACGACGCGGGCGGCGTCTTGATCTCGAAAGTGAAGCTCTTGTCCTGGTAATAGGTGATCACCACCGGACAGGGCTGACCCTTCTCCACGTCCTGGGTGCGGGCGTTGAAGCCCTTGCAGAATTCCATGATGTT
>DPWD01000267.1:0-962 GCA_003526465.1 Hyphomonadaceae bacterium | reverse complement strand
ACCTGGAGCTTAATCTGCCCCAGCACCTTCTTCGCCATGATGGCCTCTCGCTTAACGCGGGACGATCGCTAAACCGCCCCGCCTGAGTGGGTGCGTGGTGCGGGGGGCGAGCCCCTGCCACGCGGAAGCTGGGGCTTATAGGGGGTGGGGCGGGGTTTGGGAAGGGGGAACGCTCCCTCCTCGCGCGTCACCACAAAAAAGGGAAATCTCTGTTGGCTAAGGCGGGAGCGTCAGAACCGAGTTTTCGTACTGAACCGGTAGTCCTCAGTGCGCTCGGGCGCCGCGGCCTCGGGAACTTCTACCCACTCTCCTGCGTCGTTACGGCACACGGCGACACGACCTTCAACGGTCTGACCGTTTTGGTCGCTAACGCGGGTTTCTTCCCTACATTCGCGCGTCGAATCCTCGCGATGCAATCGCGGATACCCGTCCTCGCGACCCCGCGCGTTGCGTTCGGTGATACTGCGATCAAGCAAGAAGTCCTCAGCGCTGGAATAACCAGCCGCAAAAGCCAAATCGATTCCGACGTCGCCGGGGACCACCGGCCCTTGGCGCCCGAAATCCGGCACTTCTTCGGTGCGCGCCAAGAGGGCCCCCGTTCGGCCTATCCGTTCTCGCAACTGCGCTAGCTCTTCTGATTGCGTTTCCCGCGCCAACTCGCTCGAAGTAGCTGCAACTCTGGCCTCGCCAAGCGCGGTCGCGACGCGTTCAAGTTCCGCGTGCGCCGCGCTCAACGCGCCGTTTCTCTCGCTCAACGAAGCGCTCACCCGCTCCAATTGCCCGTTCACTTGATAGAGCGCCACGCCGCCCGCGGCTGTCGCGAGCAGCATCACGCCCAGGATCGCCACGCCAACCACCACGCCTCGCCGCAAGCGGATCAGCGCCTCTCCGCGTTCGGCCTGCGCTTGCGCGATCTCCTCCAGCCGCAGGCGTTCGGCGCCCTGGCGCTCATGCTCACCCGC
>DPWD01000251.1 GCA_003526465.1 Hyphomonadaceae bacterium | reverse complement strand
AAGGCCGGCGGCGGCGGCGCGGGCGGCATGATGCGCCATACCCTTTATGTCGAGCGCGACGGCGCCTCCCGCGACGGCGAGCGGGTGCAGGTGTTCGACCGCGAGCTTGATGTCGCTGATGGCGCCGGGTTCGTCGATCGCTGCGAAGGCGACCGCCACCATTTCCGGCTGATCGTGTCGCCCGAATTCGGCGCCCAGATGGGCGAGCTGAAGGACTACACCCGCGACATGATGGAACGCGCCGAGCAGGATTTGGGAACCGCCCTCGATTGGATCGCGGCCGAGCACCACGACACCGGGCGGCCCCACGTCCACCTGCTGATCCGCGGCGTCCGCGAGGACGGGCGCGACCTGGTCATACCGCGCGACTATGTTTCCCATGGTTTCCGGGAACACGCCGAAGAACTCGCCACCGAGCTCCTGGGGCCCAGATTGGAGCACGGCCTCTCCCACGAACTGGAACAAAAGCTTGAGCGCGCCGCCGAACTGGAGCGGCTTACCAATCTCGACCGCACGCTGCGCCAGCTGGAGCGCGAAGGCGAACTGGCGATCCGCGATCTGCCCGAGGATGGCCGCAACCCCCTGGTGCTGCGGCTCAACCGGCTGGAGGATTGGGGTTTGGCGCAACGTGTCGAACCTGGGATCTGGTCGCTTGACCCTGAACTGGAAGACAAGCTGACGCGGCTGGCCGATGCGCGCGAGCGCGAAGCGGCGACCGAACGCATCTTGGGCCGCGAGGGTCGCGGCCATGCGCTGGAGCAGGTGCGCGAACTTGAAGACGCGCATTCGCTGCAGCACGCCACCGGACGTTTGCTCGGCTTCGAGCCGCTCACCGGCGACGCGCGCGGCCCCTGTCTCATCGCCCTTGACGGCGTCGATGGCCAACTCTGGACCGCGCGCGCCGCCCGCGCCGACGATCTGCGCGATCTCAATGGCGTTGAACGCGGCGCCATTGTCGAGATCGCCCGCGACGATATCGACATCAAACCCTCCGACCGCACTATCTGGGAAATCGCCGAGGAGCATGACCTGGTCTATTCGCGCGAGCTGCACCGCGAAACCCGGCCCAACGATCGCGAGAAATACATCCAGATGCATGAGCGTCGGCTGGAGGCCTTGGCGCGCGACGGCATTGTCGAGCGCGATGAAAGCGGCACCTTCATGCTGCCGCCTGACTATTTGGAGCAAGTGCTGGAACGCGAAGGCCGCGGCGGGCGCCAAACCATCAGCCTGGAAGTGCACGATCCCCATTCGTTGGAACACCAGATCGACTATCAGGGTCCGACCTGGCTCGATCGGGTCGCCTCCGGCATCGAAGACAAGAGCCAACTCGACCTCGCCCATGGCTTTGGCCAGGAAATGGCCGAGGCCTGGAAACAACGGGAAACAACCTTGCGCGAGCTTGGCCTTGGTCAAAACATCTCCGGCCAGTTCTTTCCCGCCGAAGGCTGGCAGGAGCATTTGCGCGACATGGAGCAGGAGCAGATTCTGGAGCGGATCGGGCGCGACACCGGCCGCGCACCCGAGCTCGCCCTCGATGGCGATCATGCGCACGGGCTCTACACCAGCCGCATCCACGCTGCCGAGCGCACCTTTGCCGTGCTTGAGCATGGCCGCATCGCCACGCTCGTGCCCTGGCGCGCGGAAATGGACCGCGCGCTCAACAATTATGTCTCCGGCCAGGTGAACGGGCGTGAGTTCGATTTCAAGTATGGCCGCGAGGTCGAGAAGGCGCTGGGGCTTGGTCTGGAGCGCTGAAGCTATTTGCCACGCTCGGCGCCGCCCGGCGCCGGCGCTGCCGGCCCGCCGAACAAGTCCGGTTGCGCCAGCGTGTTCGTCGTCGGTCGCAGCCGCCTGGATTTCCTAGCGACAGCGGCCCGTGCTTTCGTCGCGGCTTTGCAAGCTTTGGCGCGGCGGCGCTCGCGTTCGAAGGCGCTGCGGCCTTGGAAGCAGTCAAGCGCTGCCTCCATGTCGGCGAGATCAGGCTCNNCCGGCGGCGGAAAACCCGGTGTGCGGCTCACCCGCCAGAGCGTGGCGCGGCTAATGCCGAGCCGCGCAGCGATACGTTTCAAAGGGATGAGATCGTCATCCATGGCCAACATCACAATCGCCGCGGCGCGCACTCGTTGCACGCGGTTGCGCCGTTGGAGCGCGCCCTACCACGGGGTGTTCGCCAACGGAGCGGCGCACGACCCGCCACAGGCCGTGGCTTTCAGAACTTGGAGGCCGTAGCCGGGCGCAGAGTGCTCGCCGGCACGCGCGGCGCGCTCGACGAGCGGCGCGGCGTAGCCAGTTGCTCCCTGAACCATTCGTCCAAGTGAACTTTGTAATACATCGCGCGGCGATTGAGGCCCGTGCACAGTGGGCCGGTGCCCTCGCTGAACTTGCGCGCCAATGTTTGCGGCGCCATCTGGAAACCACGCTCGGTCAGATAACGCGCCGCCTCCTTGCGCGACATCAACGGCCCCATCCCTTCCCGAATAGCGCTCATATCCATGACCCACACCCTGCTTTCACCCAGCGCAACGCCGACCATCGACACTGCGACCAGCGAACAGAATGGGCACCCCACCAGAGGCCGGAGCACACGGGAAACAAGCGGAAACAATCGGGAAACAACAAAACCGGTGCCATCGTGCTCGCGCGCGCCAAGGGCGAGCGCTCCGCGCCGCTTCGCGGCCCTTGACCCGCGCTGCGCG
>DPWD01000244.1:339-3159 GCA_003526465.1 Hyphomonadaceae bacterium | reverse complement strand
CAGCCCGCCGCTATGAGAGCGCTTATTTGGTTGCTGGCGAGCCAGTATTGTTCGCGTCGCGAAAACGTCCGGGGCTTGGTTTGTGTCGTCATCAGAAATCTCCTTCGATTAGTGTCTTAGCTAAGCGCCGTGCATCACACATCGAGCGTCTCCTGCACGACCTTGGCGCGCGGCTCTTCAAACAAGCGCGGCTGCTTCCAAGCTTCCTCGATCCGGACGTTCCGACTTCCACGCGAGCGCCGTGACTTCGGTCGGCGGCAGCGCGAACTGCGGGGGAACGGCGAGGCGCGGCGGGCGAACGACTCGCGCACACATCTCCCGCCGATCTCCCGGCGGGATCGGCGCGTTTCCGCAAGGTTCTGCACGAATCTGCACGGTCCGCGCCGCGCCCTCGCCGCCAGGCGCAGACGAATTCGCCGAGTTTTCAAGGGATTTCGTGGTGCCGTTGGGGAGGATTGAACTCCCGACCTCAGCCTTACCAAGGATGCCGCCGTCATCGCGCATCTATTTGGCCTCCTTCAAGAAAACACGCCGCGCGCCGAATGCGCTCCCGCTGATCTCCCAATTGTGCGCGCGCACAGCTTCGGCCAGATCGTCCGTGCCGGCATGGACGTAGCGCATCGCCAGCTCCGCCGACCGCCACCCGCCCTGCTTCATCAGGAAGTCGAGATCGCGGGTTAGCGCGTAGGCCCAGGTGGCCCAGGTGTGGCGGAGGACATGGCAGGAGAGGGGGCGCACGCCCGCCTTGCGGCACGCGCGTTTGAGCACGAGGTTGACGGCGTCATAGGCGTGCCAGGGCTGGCCTCGTGAATTCAGGAAGACGGCGCCTTCGGCCGTGCGCGCGGGGAGCGCGGCGCGCACACGCGCCGGCAGATCGACATGACGCGCATAGCCGCCTTTCGTCTCCCACAACGTCGCGCGCTCAGCCGCTGGCGAAATGTCCCGCCATTCAAGATCGAGCGCCTCGGTCGCGCGCGCGCCAGTACCGACATAGAAGCAAATCAGGCCGCGCGCGCGTGTGTGTGGAATAGCGGCTAGCAGCGCCTCGATCTCTTCAGGCGTGCGCCAATCGATGCGTTTGGCCCCTGGCTGGGGCTTTCGCCAGCGCCTCGGGTCGGCGAGGTTGTCGCGCGCGGCCCAATTCCAGGTGGCGATGAATGGGGTGTAGACTTTGCGCAAACGCGTGGCGTCCTGAGCGCGCGGCAGATGCGCATGCGCGAAGCGATCGAGGTCCGCCTGACTTATGTCGCTCAGGCGCCGCGCGCCGAAGGCGTGAATGAGCGCGCTCATGTGCGTTCCGTCCCCGCCGCCTCGGAGGTAACCAGCCGCAGCTTCGGCGAACGTGGCGACCGCTTTGTCGCCCTTGATGTGCCGCTCGAAAATCTCCGCTTCGAGTTTGGCCGCGAGGAGCCGCGCTTGTTCGAGGCTGCGAGTTCCAGCGCTTCTGTCAACGCGGACCCCAAAATGCGTGCCGCGGAGGTGGATCCAGCCGGATGGGCGAGCGTAGGGCTTGATGGGCATGGCGGCGCTTTCAAAATCGCCTTGAGGGCGGCGAGGTCTTCCGGAAGGAGAGACCGCCGATTGCCGATCTTCAAGCCGAGACCGTGCGCGGCGACGATCTTGGCGATTCGCCTGGGGCTTTGGCGCAACGCGCGCGCGGCCTCGGCGACGGTGAGGGCGGGCGGCGCTGTCATTTCTTCACCGGCTCCATGGTGTTCTGGCGCCCGCACTTGCAGATCGGGTTGCGGGCCGACATGCGCGGCAGCGTGATTTCGTGCGCGCACCACACGCAGCGCAGCGTCACCGTGCGCGCCGGCGGCGGGACGATCTTGGTGGAGCGTTTAGGCTCACTCATCGCCGCCGCCACATGAACGGCGGTGGATCGCACAGCCAGATGTGCCGCATATTGCTGACGTTCACGACAGCGGCGTCAGGCGGAAATATCTCGACGGCGCACTGGTCGCCGCGCCCGCACTCTCGCTTCAGCCTCTGCAGATCATCCCACGCTATGTTGTCGGTCCACCGGTCCCCGGTGATACTCGTCCGGCACACGCTCAGACGCTCGCACGCCTCGTGCGAAAAAACCTGAACGAGAAAGTCACGAGAACGCCAAACCTCGGTGAGCCCGTGCGGCCGGTAAGCGGGCCATTCCTCGCGCGGGATGCGCGATAGTTGTCGCGGCATTTTGCGATTGTCGGCGGCCAACGCGCGCCGTTCGCGTCGTGTCGCAGGCAGGCGAGCCGTTTCACTCATCGCCCCACCTCCGTTGCGCGCGGCGCGACATGCGCGCGGCAAGGTCTCGTGCGTCCTGATCGAGCTGCCTGGCTTCATCCGCCGCATGACGGATGAGCAGCCAGCAGACGAAGCCGGCGCCGATCGACAAGGCGAGCGCGAGGGTAGGGGTCATGGCGCCACCTCTATCTTGGCCGGACAGTGCGGTACGACGCGCTCCTTGGCGCCGCGCTTCAAGACTTCGCGCACGGCGGCCCACGTCTTCAATTCGGCCGCGTCGATTTCGTCCAGCACCGCGCGCCGCTTCATCATCAATTGGCTGAATTTCAATGCACCAGCGTCCTCAAGACGCAAAACGATGCGGCAAACGAGCGCGAGTCGTTCTCTGGAAAACGACACTATCGCCGGGCTCGACGTGATCATCTTCTCCGGTTTGTCGAAGCCGAGCGCGCGCAGGTCCGCGATCTTCCCTCGGATGTTCTCGATGGCTAGGCCCAGGATCGGTGGGCTCGACGTGATCATCTTCTCCGGTTTGTCGAAGCCGAGCGCGCGCAGGTCCGCGATCTTCCCTCGGATGTTCTCGATGGC
>DPWD01000244.1:0-242 GCA_003526465.1 Hyphomonadaceae bacterium | reverse complement strand
TTGTCGAAGCCGAGCGCGCGCAGATTTTCTATGCGCTGATCGATGACCTCGACCGGCGGCAGCGGAATCAACTCGAAAACCTTGTCGGCGCCCGCTTCGTCGAGACCGTGCCGGCGGAGCGCGGCTAAGCGCGCCTCATACTCGTCCGGTGTCGGGCCGCTGGAGATGTGGCGCGCTTCGCGCCGGAGATCGCGCGCGGTCGAATTCATGCCGCATCTTCCGGGCCGGCGGGTACGCGCTGG
>DPWD01000144.1 GCA_003526465.1 Hyphomonadaceae bacterium | reverse complement strand
TCGCCGCCGAAATCGGCGTGGCCGGGGGTGTCGACGATGTTGAGGCGGGCTTCGTCCTCGCCCTTGCCCCACAGGATCGAGGTGCATTTGGCGAGGATGGTGATGCCGCGCTCGCGCTCTTGCGGGTTGGAATCCATGGCTCGCTCGGCATGGGCTTCGTTGGCGCGGAAAGCGCCGCCCTGGGCCAGCATCTGGTCCACGAGCGTGGTCTTGCCGTGGTCGACGTGGGCGATGATGGCAAGGTTTCGCAGGCGCTCGGCCATTGCTGTCTAGGCTTTCTGTGAAGGCGATGGGGGCTTGTGCACGGGCAAAGCCCGCAACTCAACCCGGAAAGCTGTCCGGGCGAGCATTTCTGGTGCAGCGCAACATGGCGGGGCCAGGCTAAAAATCGCTATAAAACAGTTAAGTAGAGATTGTCACTTGCGCGTTGTGCAATGCAGCACTAACTTTGTTGCGTTGCAGCGTTTCGCGACGCTGCCGCCGCCCCAATCGGGCGTTTCCTCCCTATTACCTTCGCCGCGGGGCTTCGGCCCCGCGGCTTTTTCTTTTTCAGGCCAAGCTCTTATGCAGCATGGCTGCGGAAAGCGCCTCGGCCAGACGGGTCATGTCGGCGCGCACCCGTGCGAAGCCGTTGCTGCGGTCCAGGGACCACTCATCCATATAGAGGGCGCGGCTGATTTCGATCTGCAGGGCGTGGACCTGGTTAAGCGGGCGGCCGTAGGTTTGGGTCGTGTGCCCGCCGGCGAACGGGGCGTTGCGCGCCACCCGATAACCCAGCCGCCTCAAGGCGGCCTCCGCCAGGGCGGTGAGCGAGGGATGGCAGGCCGCGCCGAAGCGGTCCCCCAAGACGATATCTGGCGCGTGTGCGCCGCGGGCCGAACTGGGCATCGAATGGCAATCCACCAACACCGCGCAGCCGAACTTGGCTTTGGTCTCCGCGATAAGCGAGGAGAGGAGCGCATGGTAGGGCCGGTGAACCTGGGCGATCCGGCGCTCCGCGTCTGCAAGGCTTAGTTTGCCAAAATAGATCGGGTGCCCATCGCTGTTGACGCGAGGGATCGCGCCAAGGCCCGCTTGCACCCGCGCCGACGCCGCGTTGGGCGAGAGCGGGGGCCGTTCCTCGAACATCTCAGGATCGAGTTCGTCGGGGTCGCGGTTAAGGTCCACGCAAGCGCGCCCGATGTTGGCCGAAATGAGAGCGGCCCCGTGCGCGGCGGCGCCGGCAAACAATTCATCGACGTAGGCGTCTTCCTGACGCCGCAAGCTCAGCAAGCCGACGCGGGTCTTCGACAGGAAATCGGGCGGATAGCGCCGGCCGGAATGAGGTGAAGCAAAAATGACAGGCGCGGTGCGATGCAACGGTTCGACAAGCAGAAAAGCTTTCGGCTCGGGCGCGGCCTCGGGGCGTGTTGCCCTCTTTGCATAGCCTCGCTGCGAGCTGTCCATGGCAGGCATTGTTCGCCGCACCCGGTTGCGCCGTCAATGATTGCTGCACTTGCTCTTAATCTTTATGCTCATGCTTTAGCCGGTCTTTACCCGTTTCGTGCTAAGGGCTACCGCTTGTGGCCCAAGTGGAGCCGGTTCGGAGCGGCGCAATGGCGCGTATCCTGCTTGCCGAGGACGATGACTCGCTCAGGGGTTTCCTGACGACGAGCCTGTCGCGCGCCGGCCACGATGTCGCCGCCTATGGCGACGGCGATTCCGCCTGGGAGGCGCTTGAGCACAGCGCTTTCGATTTGCTGCTCACCGACATCGTCATGCCCGGGCTCGACGGCATCGAACTGGCGCGCCGCGGCGCGGAAGCCGATCCAGGCATGAAGATTGTCTTCATCACCGGCTTTGCCGCGGTTGCGCTCTCGGCCCAGAACCAGGCGCCGAAAGACGCCAAGGTGCTGTCCAAGCCCTTCCACCTGCGCGACCTGGTGGTGGAAATAGAACGCGTCATCGCTGCAGCGTGACAGGCAACTTCGCCAGCATTCAAATAACAACACACTTGCAGCCGCCTCGCTGGCCGCCGCCCCATTGACGCTTCGCCAAAAAGGGGTTCATTGTGCAGTGCAGCATAACGAGGCGGTCATGGCGCAAGCGAACCTTAAGGCGGTCAAATCCATTTACGCGATCGGCGAGATTCCTCCGCAATTTCATGTGCCTGAAACGATGTGGGCGTGGGCGATCCGGAAGGAGCGGCACGGCCGGCCCGCTGCCGCGATGCAGCTAGAGCAAGTGCCCGTGCCCCAGGTGGGCGAGGACGAGGCGCTGGTGCTCGTGATGGCGGCGGGCGTCAATTACAACGGCGTGTGGGCGGCCCTCGGCGAGCCGATGAGCGTTCTCGACGTGCACAAGCAGCCCTATCACGTCGCCGGCTCGGACGCGGCGGGGATCGTCTGGGCGGTGGGCGCGAAGGTGAAGCGCTGGAAGCCGGGCGATGAGGTCGTCATCCATTGCAATCAGGACGACGGCGACGACGAAGAGTGCAATGGCGGCGATCCGATGTTCTCGCCCAGCCAGAAAATCTGGGGCTACGAGACTACCGACGGCTCCTTCGCGCAATTCTGCAAAGTGCAGGCGCGGCAGATGATGCCGCGCCCCAAGCACCTCACCTGGGAGGAAAGCGCCTGCTACACGCTGACGCTCGCCACCGCTTATCGCATGCTGTTCGGCTGGCGGCCGAACGTGCTGCGCCCGGGGCAGAACGTGCTGGTGTGGGGCGCATCGGGCGGCTTGGGCGTATTTGCTGTACAACTCTGCGCGGTGTCGGGCGCGCACGCCATCGGCGTGGTATCGTCCGAAGAGAAGAAGGATTATGTGCTGAGCATGGGCGCGAAAGCCGTGCTCAACCGCAACGATTTCAAATGCTGGGGCCAATTGCCGAAAGTGAACGGGCCTGAGTTCGCCGATTACATGAAAGAGAGCCGCAAGTTCGGCAAGGCGATCTGGGAAATCACCGGCGGCAAGGATGTCGACATCGTGTTCGAGCATCCGGGCGAGCAGACGTTTCCGGTCTCGGTGCTGGTGTGCAAACGCGGCGGCATGGTGGTGATCTGCGCCGGCACAACGGGATACAATCTCACCATGGACGCGCGCTTCCTCTGGATGCGCCAGAAGCGCGTGCAGGGCAGCCACTTCGCGCACTTGTACCACGCAAGCCAGGCCAACCAACTCGTGATCGACCGCCGCATCGATCCGGCGATGTCGGAAGTCTTCCCCTGGGAAAAAATCCCCGACGCGCACGAGAAGATGCTCGATAACAAGCACCCGCCCGGGAATATGGCCGTGCTGGTGAACGCGCAGCGCAGTGGGCTGCGGACTTGGGAGGATGTGCTGGAGGGGAGTGGGGGGCGTTAGCGGGATTGGAGCGCGGCGCCTCCGGCGGCGCTCCTGCCGCGCATGCGTCGCGGAGCGCCGCGCTCCTACCTGCAAACAGATTACTCGCCGCCGGCCTTCTCTTCGGGGCGCTTGGCGATGCGTTGCTGGCATGGAGCCCCGACACGTTCCTCTACGGCGCGCTTGCCTTTCTGATCGGACACATCTTCTACATCACGCTGTTTGCGCGTTCCGGTTTGGGCCTTGCCGCACTCAGACAACCATCGCGCTTCATCGGTGCCATTGCGCCGATCACCGCCGCGATTGTGATGACCGCGCTCCTCGTTCCGCGCGACAACGCGCTCTTCATCCCACTCGCCATCTACACCGGCGTGCTGACGTTGATGGCGATCACGTCGCTCACGCTACCCATGACGCGCTGGCTCGCCATGGCTGGCGCGGTGCTCTTCTTCATTTCCGACGGCTTCGTCGCGGCGAACATGTTCCATCCGCTCGATGATCCCACATTGTCCTATTGGCGGAGCTTCGCCGGGTGGATGACTTACTGGGCCGGGCAAGCGGGCATTTGCTTCGGCGCGCTCGGGCTCGCAGAGCGGGGGCACGCTGCCTAATGTTCCCTTTTTGTTCTTGACAGCAAGGAAGCCCCGGCGCCATCTACGCGCGAGGGAGAAACACATGATTGGTTACGTCACCATCGGCTCGAACGACATCGCGCGGTCATGCGCCTTCTTCGACGCCGCGTTCGAACCGCTCGGCTACAAGCGCACGTTCGAGGGCGGCGGCTGG
>DPWD01000265.1 GCA_003526465.1 Hyphomonadaceae bacterium | reverse complement strand
GCGTCCACCCCATCGGATTCGCGGAACGCGAATTCCGGGACCCATAAACCCAGGCGTTCGTGTTTTTATGGGCCCCGGGGCCCGCCGCTGACGCGGCGTCCCGGGGGTGATGCGTCAGCCCTTTGGACGGGGGAGTCGGCGCCAACTCAATGCCGGAAATGGCGCATGCCGGTGAAGGCCATTGCGATTTCTGCTTCGTCCGCGGCCTTGATGACGTCTTCGTCGCGGATCGAGCCGCCGGGCTGGATCACGGCGACGGCGCCGGCCTGAATCGCCTGCAGCAGCCCATCGGGGAAAGGAAAGAACGCATCCGACGCGCACACCGAACCGACTGTTTTCGGGTCGCTCCAGCCGGCGGCGTGAGCGGCGTCCTCGGCCTTGAGGCGCGCGACCCGGGCTGAATCGACACGGCTCATTTGCCCCGCGCCGATGCCGACAGTGGCGAGATCGCGCGCATAGATGATGGCGTTCGACTTGACGTGCTTGGCCACGCGGAACGCGAACACCATGTCGCGGATCTGCGCTTCGCTGGGTTTCTTCTTGGTCACGAACTTGAGATCGGCCGCGCCAATGCGCCCGGAATCGCGGTTTTGCGTGAGAAAGCCGCCAGCGACGGTTTTCACGCTGAGGCCCGCCGCTGCCGGGTCGGGCAGGCCGCCTGCGATCAGGAGACGCAAATTTTTCTTTTTGGCAAACACCGAAATCGCGTCTTCATCCGCTTCCGGCGCGATAACCACTTCGGTGAAAATCTCGGCGATGGCTTCGGCGGCGGCGCGGTCTAGCTTGCGGTTCACCGCGACGATGCCGCCGAACGCGGAGGTCGTGTCGCATTCGAGCGCGCGCTTGTAGGCTTCGAGCAGATTGGCGCCCACCGCGACGCCGCAAGGATTGGCGTGCTTGATGATGGCGATTGCAGCGCTTTCGGCTGGATCGAACTCCGCCACCAGTTCGTATGCCGCGTCGGTGTCGTTGAGATTGTTGTAGCTGAGTTCTTTTCCTTGCAGCTGTCTCGCCGTGGCAACGCCATAGCGCTTCTCACCGGTGACATAAAACGCGGCGGTCTGGTGGGGATTTTCACCGTAACGCAGCTTTTGCTTGAGCTTGCCGCCAAGCGTGCGATAGGGCGGGCCGGCGTCGTCTAGTTGCTGTGCGTACCAGGCCGAGATCGCCGCGTCGTAGGCGCCGGTGCGCGCGAACGCTTTCGCCGAGAGCCGCTTGCGCAGCGCTAGCGTGGTGCCGCCATGGGCGCGCGCTTCTTCGAGGATCGTTTCCATGTCCTCTGCATCGGTGGCCACCGCGATGAAGCCGTAATTCTTGGCGGCGGCGCGGATCATGGCCGGGCCGCCAATGTCGATGTTCTCGATGCAGGTCTCGAAATCGGCGCCGCGCGCGACAGCCGCCTCGAACGGATAGAGGTTTACGTACAGCACATCGAACGGCGCGATGGCGTGGGCCTTCAGCGCTTCGGCGTGCTCGGGATTGTCGCGCAGCGCTAAGAGGCCGCCATGCACCTTGGGGTGCAGCGTCTTCACCCGCCCGTCCATCATCTCGGGAAAGCCAGTGACGCTCGACACGTCCTCGACCTTGAGGCCGGCGTCAGCGATAGCCGCGCGCGTGCCGCCAGTGGAAACCAAAGCGGCGCCGAGCTCAATGAGCGCGCGCGCATGCTCGATCAGGCCGGCCTTGTCGGAAACCGAAATAAGCGCGCGGCGGATGGGGAGGAGGTCTGTCATGGGGGGGCTTTTAGGGGATTCGGGGGGGTAGGGGGTAGGTGGGCGCGCCGAAAGGTCCATATTGGCCCATTTTGATCGGTCGCCATGAACCCGAAAGAGGCGTAAGCTGGCGCCGCTTGGTGAGGGCATGACCGAGACGAAGGAGACCCTCCGCGTCTTCATTTCCTACGCGCGACGCGACGCCAGCGCGTTCGCGGAAGAGCTTTTGTGCGGCCTCGAGCTCGCCGGCTTTGAGGCCTATCTTGACCGCCACGACATCGAGGCGGGCGTTGACTGGGAGGCGCGCTTGGGCGGCCTCATCCAATCGGCCGACACTGTGGTTTTCGTGATCTCGCCAGCGGCGGTGGCTTCGGAGCGCTGCGATTGGGAGGTGAAGCGGGCCGAAGCGCTGTCAAAGCGCATCATCCCGGTCGTGCACGTGGACGTGCCAGAGGAGCAAGCGCCTCTGGGCTTGAAGCGGCTCAACTACATCTTTTTCAACAAAGGCTCGTTCACGCCGGCATTAGGTGAATTGGCGCGCGCGCTCAGAGTCGATTTCGACTGGATCCGGGAGCACACCCGGCTGGGCGAACTGGCGCAGCGCTGGCAGGCGCGAAACCAGAGCGAAGTGCTGCTGCTGCGCGGCCCGGAACTCGATGCCGCGCGCGCCTGGCTCGCTGTGTGGAAGGCGCCAGCGCCAGCGCCGACCGATTTGCACCGTGCCTTCATCAACGAAAGCGAGGCTGCGGAGGGCGCGGCGGTAAAGCGTGAGCGTAAGCGGCAGCGGGCGCTGCGGATAAGCTTGGGCGCCGCCACGCTGGTGTTCGCGGGGCTAGCAGCGGCGGCGACCGTCCTTGGTTTAAGGGAACGCACGGCGCGTGAGGGTGAAGCCTTTGCCTTGCAGCGCGCGGACGATGAAAAGCAGAAGGCGACAAATGAGCGTGACGCCGCAGTTCGGGCGCTTGCTGAGCGCGATGAAGCGCTGCATCGAGCTCAACTTGCCGACACCAGCGCGCAGGAAGCCACGATCGCGACGATTGCGGCCCGTGAGGCGGCGCTCCACGAACGTGAGCGGGCTAACGAAGAAGCACAAAATGCAGCGCTTGAACGAGAAGCGGCGTTGGCAGCCCGCGAACGGGAACAGGAGGGCGGCCTTCGCGTGTTGCGTGAGCTTCAGGCGTGTGTTGCAGTGCCGCCGCTGCCGACCATCAGATCGCGCAGGCAAGAACCGCCTGGACGCGAATTGGAGATCAGCTGCCCCCGGGCGAGGTACCAGGCATTCTTGCAAGCGGGGCGGCGTGCGATGTCCGAGCCCCCCACGATCGATTCGAGGCAGCTAGCGTCGGACCGTTTCATCAACGCGTTGATGGCGGCGAACACCGTACGATTCGCATCCGGCGAACCGATCGCACCCGACGACTTGATAGCAATCAACATTGAACTCGGGCAGGCGTATTTGGAGTTAGCGGAGCTGCTTGGTCCGCTCGGGGCAGTCAATTCGGACTGCGCCGCTGGAAGGAGCGAGACGCTCCGTGCGGCGCTTGGCCACTTTGAGCAAGCAGCTGCGCTCGGGGAGTCAGCGGGCGCGCTTCGCGGCATGGGCTGCGTACGGATGGCATTAGGTCAAACGCCAGAAGCAATTGCCGACTTCGAGCGTGCGCTTACCCTTGCCCCGAACGACACAGACATCCGACGCTTACTCGACCGCGCGCGCACCGCCACGCAGCAGCGTTGACTATTTGTTGATGTTCCATAAGGGACCGTCTGCTCCCGGCGATTTCCGGCCCACGCTCCCCCCCTAACCCAACCTTGCCAGCGCCCAGCGCACGCGGTTTGGGGGCGCGAGCCCATGCCCCATCGGATCGGCTTCGCCGGAGAGTACGATCTGGTGGGTTTCGCGCGGGGCGTGTCCGCCCCAATAGGTCGAGGCTGCGATGTCGAGCCCGGGTGCGTCGGTGCGGAAGCGCCAGCGTTGCCCGCGCGGGGTCTCCAGCATCAGCGCGTTCTGTTCGAACGGGCGCGCGCGCACGTCTGGATGCAGATGGAAGCGCACCACGAACGGGATCGGCTTCCTGGCCGCTCCACCCCGCAGCTTGATCGGCCGGATCATCTCGTCGATGCCGCGCAGATTGCGACCCTCGGTGTCCAGAAACAAATAGCGCCGGTGCAGCAGGCCGAATTTTTCGCGGTAACCGTCGTGGCGGCCTTGCACGGTGACGCCGCTTTCATCGGCGGAGCGGCGCACGTCGTCGAGATTGGGGCCGAGCATACGGGGATTGCCGCGTCCGAGGCGCGGGCCCTCGAGAATGGCGGACAGCGCATCGCCCAGGATCAGCGTCGAGTGCCCATTGGTGGCGCGCGCGGCCATGCGCATCGCCGGCGCCAGTTCGCGCGTCGCGCCGACATTGACGATGAGGCGCTCGCTCTCGCTCGACATCTCGACACTCAAGGCG
>DPWD01000307.1 GCA_003526465.1 Hyphomonadaceae bacterium | reverse complement strand
TTCGCGAAGCGAATTCCGGGGCCTAAGATCACGAGCGGTTCGTGTTTATGGGCCCCGGTCCCGCCGCTTCGCGGCGTCCCGGGGATGGGTGGGTCATTGTTCAGGGCCCTTGGTGTACGCAACTTACAAACGGATGGCCAAGCGCGTCTGGAGACGCGCGGTCCAAGTTGCAACGCCACGCTCACACTTTCAGCAGCAAATGGTCGCGCTCCCACGACGAGATCACGCCGGCGAACGCGGCGAGTTCGTGCGCCTTGATGCGCTGGAAGGCTTTGCAGAAATGATCGCCTAGAAGCTCGCGCACCGGCTCGCAGGTGCTGAAGCGATCGAGCGCTTCGTCCAGGGTTCGCGGCAGTGTTCGCGCTTTGTCATAGGCGCTGCCCTCGATCATCGCCGCCGGCTCGATTTTGTCGCGCACGCCGATGTAACCACACACCAAGCAAGCCGCGAGCGCCAGGTACGGGTTGGCGTCGGCGCCGGGGAGCCTATTTTCGATGCGCCGGTTTTCCGGCTGCGAGATCGGCACACGCAGGCCGCAGGAGCGGTTGTCGTAGCTCCATTGCAGATTGATCGGCGCGGAGAAGTCAGGCCGCATGCGGCGGAACGAATTGACGTTCGGCGCGAACAACGGCGTCACCTGCCCCAGATATTTCTGCAGGCCGCCGACGAAATGGCGGAACATCTCGGTGTTGCCGCCGTTCTGATCCAAAGGCACGCCGAAAAGATTGGTCCCGGTTTTCGAATCTACCAGCGAGATATGCAGGTGCATGGCGCTGCCCGGCTGGTTCTCCATCGGCTTGGCCATGAAGGTGGCGTAGACGCCGTGCTTCAGCGCCACCTGGCGAACGATGCGTTTGAACACCAGCACCTGATCGGAGACATGCACGGCGTCGCCATGGTTGAAATTGATTTCGAGCTGGGCGGTGCCGCTCTCGTGGATCATGGTGTCGAGGTGGAGCGAAGCGGCCTCGGCGTGCTCATAAATGGTCTCGATCAAATCCTCGTACTCGGTGATCGCTTCCAGGCCGTAGGGCTGCGGCGATGTTTCCGAGCGGCCCGAGCGGCCCGCTGGCGGCAATAGCGGCAGGTCCGGATCGGTGTTCACTTGCGTCAAGTAAAACTCTAGCTCCGGCGCGACGACCGGCCTCAGGCCTTTCTTGGTGTAGAGTTCGATCACACGCTTCAGCACATAGCGCGGGGCGATATCGTAGGGCCGCCCGTCGGTGTGATAGGCGTCGGCGAACACGAAGGCGGTCGGCGTTTTGTAGCCTGGAGCGACACACAATGTCTCGAACTCCGGCCGCAGCACCACGTCGGGATCGCTCACCGCATCGATGTCTTCCTCGTCGTCGGAATACTCGCCGGTCACCGTCAGCGCGTACACGCTTGAGGGAATGCGCAGCGAACCGTCGCGCTCGCTCTGCAGGAATTTCTGCGCCGGAAACACCTTGCCGCGGATGACGCCATTGAGGTCAGGCACCAGGCATTCGACCTCGCCGATGCCGTTCGCCTTGATCCATTCGCCAAAATTCTTGCTCATGACACACTCGGTTCTAGGGCGCGCGCACCCGTTCGCCGCGCGCGCGCTCGCCACTGCGAGAAAAATTCTTTCAAGCCAGCGCGGCGCGCTTCAGCGCTCAAGCGGCCATGTGCGGCCGCCACACCGCGCCCAGCGCGCCTCGAAAGAGGACAGCGGGAACGCATAAATCACCTAATGCGCCACTATGATTGGCGTGCATGGGGCAAGTCAAGCGGGGCCGCGACGCAGGCGAAATAGCCTCGTCGATACAATAGCGAGAAATCGAGGATGGTCAGCGCGAAGGCTACGGTCTATTCATGGAGCAATGGCAAGACCCGATCCGCTCTCGGAGGAAAGCCTTAACGCCGTCATCTACGCCGATCTGCGCCAGCGGCTGGTGACCGGGCGCATGGCGCCGGGGCATGAATTGTCGACGCGCGGTTTGGCGGCCGAACTTGGCGTGAGCCAAACGCCGGTTCGCGACGCGCTCTCGCGGCTTGCGGCGGACGGCGCGGTGGAAATCCGCACTAAGCGGCGCATCGTCGTGCCGGTGATGACACAAGAACGCTTCGACGATCTGCTGCGCTGCCGCCTACTGCTGGAGCCCGTGGCGGCCGAGCACGCGCTTGAATATATCGACGCGCGCGGAATTGCTTCCATGCGCGAGATCGATGCCGCGCTCGACCGCGCCATCGCCACGCGCGACGCCGACGCTTACATGCGCAACAATCACGCTTTCCATTTTACGCTGTACCGCGCCCAGCCCGGCGCGACGCTCACCCAATTGATCGAGACGCTTTGGCTGCAATTCGGTCCGTTCATGCGCTTGGTGTACGACCGGCTCGATGCCGTCCATTTAAACGATCAGCACCAGGCAGCACTTGCAGCCATCGCCGTGCGCGACGCGAAAGCCCTGCGCGCGGCGATCGCCGCCGATATCGCGGACGGCATGGGCCTCATCGGCCGCGCGGGGTTGGCGGCGGAGGGAATGAGCGCGGGGGCGTGAGCCGCGGCCGAGTCATTGGCCGCCATGAGCCCTTTATTTTTTGGACGGGAGAGGGCAGAGCATCGCATTTGAAAACAGTGAGCGAGCGCTCCGCAGCGCCGGCAAGCAGCGCTCCTCCCCCCTTGCGGGGGAGGTGGCGAGCG
>DPWD01000033.1:8199-12563 GCA_003526465.1 Hyphomonadaceae bacterium | reverse complement strand
AGGGCGTGCCGGCAACGCTCATGGCGTCACGCACGTCGTCGTCCACGCACAGCAACGCGACCGCGGCGCGGCCAAAGCCCATGGTGGCGAGTTGGCGGGAATTCTTGAGGCGGCGGCAGTTGTCATCTTGCCATGTCGTGCCGACCGACACGCCGAACGTCATGCCCTGCGCGCCCAGCGAGCTTGAACCCATGCAGGTGTCTTCGACCGCNNCCGTCGCGGCCATCGCGGCCGTCACGCCCATCGTCTCCGCTCTGACCGTTTTGTCCGTTGGCGCCGTTCTGACCATTGGCGCCGTTTTGACCGTTTTGTCCGCTGGCGCCGTTGGCGCCGTTTTGACCGTTCGCGCCATTCAAACCGTTGGCGCCGTTTAGTCCGTTGGCCCCGTTTGCTCCATTCGCGCCATTGGCCCCATTTGCGCCGTTCTGACCGTTGGCGCCGTTAAGGCCATTAGCGCCGTTGCCGCCGTTCAGTCCGCTCGCGCCATTGAGTCCGTTGGCGCCATTGGCCCCGTTCAACCCGTTGCCCCCGTTGAGGCCGTTCGCGCCATTGAGGCCATTCGCTCCGTTGGCGCCGTTCAAACCGTTCGCGCCATTGAGGCCGTTTTCACCGTTAAAGCCATTCGCGCCATTGGCGCCGTTCGCGCCATTGAGGCCGTTGGACCCGTTGAGACCGTTGGCGCCATTCAACCCGTTGGCCCCGTTAGCGCCGTTCATGCCGTTGGCGCCGTTCGCCCCGTTCAGGCCGTTGGCGCCATTTTGCCCGTTCGCGCCGTTCAACCCGTTCTGGCCATTTTGCCCGTTGGAGCCATTGTAGCCGTTGTAGCCGCCGCTGCCGTGGTTATCGTCATCGTCATCGGCCGCCGCGATGGGCGCCAAAAAACCGGCGCCGAGCGCCAGTGTTGCCGCCGCAAGTAGCAGATTCCATTTGCGCATTTGGTAAGTCCCCCGGCCTTAGTCCCCACGTCTGTCCGTAGCGGCGTCGGCCCCGAAATTAACCAAGCGCCACCGCTCTCCTTTTCGCCCACAAAATACTTGACTGCCCCAAGAATCACCTGTGCGGTGAAAAAACCAAAGTCCTGGGGTCTGCCGGGGGCCCTGCCGGCAGGCGCAGGCTCGCATGCTGAAATTTCCGAAAGGTTCGCTTCGGGGGCCACCGCCCGGCTATAGTCGCCTCCTCACGAACCCGTGATGGAGGCGCAAATGAAAGCTGCTCCCCTGCGGTTCCTCAGCGCAGCGCTCTGGCCGCTGACGATCTGGTCGAGCCTGAGCCACCTCGAGGAACATCCCGCCGATGATTATGTCGAGCGCACCAGCCCCATTGTCGCGACCGCGATCGGTTTTTGGATCTGCGCGGCGTCGCTTGGCGCTGCGATCTATTTCGCTGTGGGGCGCGTCATCACTTTCGGCGAGGGCGTTGACGCTGTCCTACGGCGGGTGAGCCCCGCATGGACCGGCGCCGCGCAAGATGTTCTCTGGCTCATCACGCCAGTGTTGTACGGGATCGGATTCTGGCTGTTCACCGCGCGTGATACCGCGTTCCCGCGCTAGGTGCGCAGCAAACGCGTCACATGCCCCATCTTGCGCCCCGCTCGCGTGTCGCGCTTGCCGTAGAGATGGAGGCGCGCGTTAGGGTCGGCGGCGAGCGCGGACCATTGCGCCGCATCCTCGCCGATCAGGTTGATCATCTCGATGTCGGCAGTGCGCGACGCCGCCCCAAGCGGCCAGCCGGCGATGGCGCGGATGTGCTGCTCGAACTGCGATGTCAGCGCGCCATCGATGGTCCAATGCCCGGAATTGTGCACGCGCGGGGCCATTTCGTTGGCGACCAGAGAGCCGTCGCGCATGACGAAGAACTCGACGGTCAGCACGCCGACATAATCGAACGCCCGCAACACTAGTCTCGCCGCTTGCTGTGCGTGCACAACAACAGCCGCGCCAACGCGCGCCGGGAGTATGGTGCGCGAGAGGATGCCGCCCGTATGCTCATTCTCGCACAGATCGTAGAACGCGATGGCGCCATCGGCCCCGCGCGCGGCGATGATCGAGACTTCACGCTCGAAAGCGCAGAAAGCCTCCAAAATACCTGGCGCGCCCAGTCTTTCGCAGGCGCCGCGCGCGTCCTCCGTGCTGTTGATGCGGATTTGCCCGCGCCCGTCATAGCCCAGGCGGCGGGTCTTAAGGATTGCGGGTGCGCCGATGTCGGCAAATGCCGCGTCGAGATCGGCCTGGCTGGCGATGGCGGCAAAGCGCGGCGTGGCGATGCCGTGGGCATTGAAGAAGCTCTTCTCGTCGAACCGGTCCTGCGCGACCGCGAGCGCGCGCGGGTTGGGACAGACGCGCACGCCAGCGGCGATCAAGGCATCTGCGGTCTGCGCCGGCACGTTCTCGAACTCGCTGGTGACGACCTGAACATGACGCGCGAAGTCGCCAAGAGCTGCAACATCGAGATAGCTCCCGACGAACGTGCGTGCGGCCACGCGCGAGGCCGGGGAATCGGGTTCGTCGGTGAAGATGCACACGTCAAAGCCCAGCTGCGCGGCCGCCAGCGCCAGCATGCGGCCAAGCTGTCCGCCGCCGAGGATGCCTATGGTGCTGCCGGGGGGCAGTGCGTTCATTGGGGGTCTTCGCCCACCGCCTCGGTCTGTGCGGCGCGGTACGCCTCAAGCCGGCCAGCGAGCGCTTCGTCGCTTAGCGCCAGGATCGCGGCGGCGAGCAAGCCAGCGTTCGCAGCGCCCGCTTCCCCGATCGCCAACGTCCCGACCGGCACCCCCTTGGGCATCTGCACGATCGAAAGCAGGCTATCGAAACCTTTGAGCTCTTTGCTTTTCACCGGCACGCCGAGCACCGGCAGAGGCGTCATCGAAGCGGCCATGCCGGGCAGATGCGCGGCGCCTCCGGCGCCGGCGATGATCACTTTCAATCCCCGCGTCTTGGCGCTCTTGGCGTATTGATAGAGCCGCTCGGGCGTGCGGTGCGCGGAAACCACCTTGGCCTCGAAAGCCACCCCGAGCGCGTCGAGCGCTTCGGCAGCGGCGGCCATTGTGTCCCAATCCGACTTCGAGCCCATGATAATGCCCACAAGGGGAACGGTGTGGGGGCCGGGATGCGCCATCGCGCTGCTCCTAAAAATAGCGCGGATAGAGGAAGAAGGGGAGTAAGGGAATAGGGCAATAGGCAGTAGGCAATAGGCAGTAGGCAGTAGGCTAAGCGGCGCAGTGGTGAGGCGCCCAACCAATTGCCTACTGCCTATTGCCCACGCCAACCATTAACCCCGCCTTCACCTTCCCGGCGCATCACTTCGGCATGCTCGGCTTGGGAAAATCCGGCGCCGAAACCAATGCGCTGTTGCGCGGGCTTGGGCTGAGCCGCAGCGATGTCTCTCATGCCGGGTTGCGCGTGCTTGAGCGTCTTGCCGCCGATCGCGACGCGCTGGCGCAGAAGCTCGAAGCGGCTGAATCCCTTGCTGATCGCGATGTACTGACCGCAACTTTGAACCGTCGCGGTTTCATGCGCGAGATGCACCGCACCATGTCGGAGGTCGAACGCTACAAGAGTTCGGCCGCGGTTCTCTTCATTGATCTCGATGGCTTCAAGGCGGTGAATGACGGTTTCGGCCACGCCGCGGGCGATGCCGTGCTGAAGCAGATCGCGCGCCTGCTGATGGATTGCGTGCGCGAGAGCGATGTGGTCGGCCGCCTCGGCGGCGACGAGTTCGGGATCATCCTCAACCGGGCCGGCGCCGAGGAGGCGCGCGTGAAAGCGGCATCGCTCGGCGCACGGCTGAGTGCGGCCTCCATCGCCCACGCTGGCATCACCCACCGGGTCGCCGCTTCCGTTGGCGTGCATCCAATCGCAATGGTGGAAGACCCCGAAATCGCAATCGCCCGCGCCGACGAGGCGATGTACGCCGAGAAATACGCGCGGCGGGCCCAAACCTTTCCGGCGTTCTGAGCCGGACAGCTTGACGCGCGCGCGCGCGGCATCCATCCCGCACCTATGACCGAAATCGCCAGCGCCCTGAGCGCGGCCAACGCCGCTGTATTTGCAAAACTTGGGCTTGACTCCAAGCATGCCGAAGTGCGCCGCTCGGATCGGCCCGAGATCGCCGATTTCCAGTGCAATGGCGCGATGGCTGCGGCCAAGGCCGCCGGCAAGAAGCCGCAGGAGCTCGCGGGTGAGATCGCGGCTGCTTGGGAGGCGACGGCGCTCGCTCCTACGCCGCAGGTGGCGGGCCCCGGGTTCCTGAACTTCACGGTCTCAGCGGCCGCTTTGTCCGCGCGTGCGAGGGCCATAGCCGAAGATGCGCGCGCTGGCGCGAGTTTGGTGGAACGCAAGCGGCGGGTGATCGTCGATTATGGCGGG
>DPWD01000033.1:7616-8129 GCA_003526465.1 Hyphomonadaceae bacterium | reverse complement strand
GATTGGGGCTTCCAGATGGGGCTGATGATCGTGTCTATCGAGGATGAAGTGGGCGGCCTCGGCGACGCTTCAAAGCTCGGCGCCAAGCTCAAATCTATGTCGCTCGATTATCTCGAAGGTGCATACCCCGCCGCAGCGGCGAAGGCGCGCGAGGACATTGCGTTCCGCGATCGCGCACGCAAGGCCACGGCCGCGGTGCAAGCAGGAGCGGAACCGCACCGCACCATCTGGAAAGCCATGCACGATGTCTCGATGGCGGCGCAGAAGAGGGATTTCGCGGCGCTNNCTCTGGCTCGGCGAAAGCGACGCCGATCCGCTGATCCCCGACATGGTCAATGACCTCGAAGCAAAAGGCTTGCTCGAAGAGGATCAGGGCGCGCGCATCGTGCGGGTGGCGGGGCCGGGCGAGCGCAAGAAGAAGAAACGCGACGACGGCAGCGTGGTTGAGGTCGAGAGCCCCGACCCGCTGCTGGTGATCTCGTCGGAAGGCTCGGCCATGTACGGCACCACCGA
>DPWD01000033.1:0-7486 GCA_003526465.1 Hyphomonadaceae bacterium | reverse complement strand
GACGGCAAGCCGTTCAAGACCCGCGCTGGCGGCGTGCTCAAGCTCAACGATCTGATCGGCCAGGCCGAGGAAAAGGCGCGCACGCGCTTGCGCGAAGCCGAGATCGGCGCGGATTTCTCGAGCGAAGAATTCGAGGACATCGCCCACAAGGTGGCGATTGCGGCGATCAAGTTCGCCGATCTCTCAAATTTCCGCGGCACCTCCTACGTGTTCGATCTCGATCGTTTCATGAGCTTCGAAGGCAAAACCGGGCCCTACCTGCTCTACCAAGCCGTGCGCATCAAAAGCATCCTGCGCAAGGCGGAGGCCGAAGGGGTCGTCGCCGGGCCAATCAACATCGAACACGCCGCCGAACGCGCGCTGTCGCTGACGCTCGACGGCTTCGAGCACGCGCTTACGCTAGCCTACGACAAGCGCGCGCCACACTTCCTGGCCGAACACGCCTACGCGCTCGCGCGCGAGTTTTCGGCGTTCTACGATCGTTGCCACATCCTGACATCGGAGGGGCCAACCCGCGCCTCGCGGCTGGCGCTCGCGGAGGCGACCTTACGCCAACTCAGCCTGTCCCTCGACCTACTCGGCATAGAGACGCCCGCGCGGATGTGATGCTGCCCGCGTGGGGTTTTATTCGCTCTTGGCGTTCACCTTGTGCGAAAGCTCCACGATCCAATCCATCAAGGCGAAGGCGACGCCCGAGGTGATGAAGGTCAGGTGGATGATTGTGTACCACAGCAAATCGCGCTCTTCGTACTGATGGATATTCATGAAAATCTTGAGCAAATGAATTCCCGAGATCGCCACGATCGAGGCGATGAGCTTGATCTTGAGGCCCGAGAAATCGAGCGTGCCCATCCATTCCGGGCGATCGTGATCCCTGTGCGCGGCGTCGATTTTAGAGACGAAATTCTCGTAGCCCGAAAACAGAATGATCAGCACCAGATTGCCAGCGAGCGACAGGTCCACCAGGGTCAGCACCAGCAGAATGATGTCGGTTTCCTCCATGGTGAGCACCTGCGGGACCTGGGTGTAGAGTTCACGGAAAAACGTCACGATCAGGATGGCGAGCGCCGCGATCAGCCCGAGATAGATAGGCGCCAGCAGCCAGCGGCTGGTGTAGATCAGCCACTCGATCGCGGCTTCGAGGAACGGCGTCTTGCGCCGGTCGGTTTCTGGAACTTTCGCCATTGGACCCCCACACCCGAAAAACCGGGACCATAGGGTCCGCGTCCAAACCAGCCAAGCCCGACTCGCGCCGATGGCGCGCTTCTGCCATTGTCATGCGGATGAGGCGAGGATGACCGCCTCTAAGAGGGGAGAGAGTGGAATGTACGACAACGGAATGATTGCGCCGGTTGTGGTGCTGGCGGCTTGGTCGCTGGTGATGCTGTTTTGGCTTTACGCAACGCGCATACCGGCCATGCGGGCGGCGAAAATCAAGCCCGGCTCGGCCACCAAGGCGCAGATGGAGACGATGCCGGCGTGGGCGACCAACCCCGCCAACAATTACAATCATCTGATGGAGCAGCCGACCATCTTCTACGCAATCTGCTTCGCGCTCGAATTGCTCGACCAGGCCAACGACATCAATATCGGGCTCGCTTGGCTCTATGTCGCGATCCGCGTGGTGCACTCGCTGGTGCAAGCGACAATCAACATCATCATAATCCGCTTCCTGATCTTCTCGGTGGGATCGATCGTGCTGATTGCGCTGACCTTCCATGCGCTCATCGCTATTGGGTTCGTGAACATAAACCTGCCGCACTGAGCTAATCGCGCGCCCGCCCGTCCGCGTCCATGCCCGCGATCCATTCGCGCATGAGTGCTACGGCGTGCGGGTCGGCGCGTTGGCGGCCGAGTTCGGGCATCATCACGCCGGGGTCGGTGCTCTCCATGCGGTGAAGCAGGATGGAGCGCTCGGGATGCCCCGGCTCGATGGAGAAGTCGAAGCCGGCCGAAGCGCGCCCCGCCGCGACCGGCCGCTTCAGCACGCCCCAGCGGACGGGTTCTTGTTGGGCCCAACTGAGATCGAGGCCCGAGGTGTGCGCTGGCCCCTCCGGGTTGTGGCAGTGGGCGCAATTCACATCGAGATAGGCGCGCGCGCGTTGTTCTAGGGTCGCTACGGATTCGTAGACATCGGGAACGCGCGGTGCATCAGGGGGTCCTTGGTCCAATATGCCGCGCTCTACCCACATAGCGAGTTGGTTCTGCCAAACGGCTTCGACGCGTAGGTCGTGCAGCATGTACGGCTGAACGGGATAAAAGATGCTGCGATTCAGATTCCGCGCGGTCGGTCCAATCGGCGTGATCTCTCCGGCATGGTCATGGCAGCCCTTGCACTGATTGCGATTGGGAACCGCCCATTCCAGCGCGACCGCTGCGCCGTCCACATCGGTGAAATTCACCGGCAGGATCGCACCCGCGGGCGCGAGCGTCGCTTCCGTCTGCGCTTCGTTCCAGACATAAGGCAGCGCCAGCCAGCCCTCGGCGCGGCGGATGAGCAGGCGCGTTTCCAGGAAGCGCAAATTCTCGGTTGGCCGGCGCATGTCGGATGCGAAGGCGAAGGTCTTGATCAGCACCGCGCCGACCGGAAACTCGAACACGGTCTCGCTGTTATATCGCGCCTGCGCGCCGGGCGGCATGTACACATAGCGGAACTTGAGCGCGCCATCCGACCAGAGCGGCGTGTTGAGATCGTAGGGCGTTACGCCAGTGTTGGGCTCGCGCGCGGCGGCGTCGCGGAAGAAGCGATAGGCCGAGAGCTGCGTCGGCGGTCGGGCGGCGGCGATGGCGGCTTGGCTCACCGGTGCAGGGGCGTCGCGCGCCGCGGCAGTGGCGAAGAGACCTAGCGCTGCCGCAAAAATCAACACCCATCCCCGGATTCGCGAGGCGAAGTCCGGGGCCCATGAACTCCACCGTTCGGTGCAAGGCGACCGTCGGTTGTGTCTATGGGTCCCGGGCGCGTCGCTTCGCGTCGCACCGGGAATGGGAGGAGTGCCTGGCGCCAAGATATCAATCCCTGATCCGCACTTCCTCAGGCTCCGCGATCGCCAACAATGGCGGAAAGCTCGGATCGGGCGCGGCTTCGCTCAGTGGCGCCCCGGCTACCCGCACGCCCAGCGATAGAAAGCTGGCCTGGCCCGTTCGCGAGGAACGGTTCTCGCGCACAACCAGGCGCACGTTTTCGCTGCGCGGGGCGCCGCGCGAGGAATAAAGCGAGGCGCCGTCCCACAATATGTCGGGGAGAGTTACGCCGGCCTGACCCAGCGCCGCCAGATCGCCGGCGGGGGCAAAGCCCGTGTTGCCGAAGTCATTGTCGCGGATCATGATATCGCGCGGCAGCGGGTTGTAATTGGCGTCCTGAAACTCGTTGCGATAGGCGGTGACCAGCACGTTGGTGGTGCCGTTGTCGCCGATCTCGTTGTCGAACACGTGCACGTTGCGCGTCGCCATGATCAGCACGCCGGTGCCGGCGGGGACGCTGGCCACGATATTGCCAGCGGGCGCGAAATTCGGCGTGTTGTTGCCGGTGATTTCGTTCTTGAACACCCGCACCGAGTGGCCGCCCATCTGCTGCAGGCCGGGCAAATCGAATACCAGGACGCCGCCAGTATTGCGCGTCGTTGTGTTTCCGAACACATCGGCGTTGAAGCTGTTTTCGATCTCGATGCCGGCGACATTCAGTTCGGCGACATTGTCGCGAACGATGATGTTGCGCGACTGGCCGACATAGATGCCGGCGTCGGATGCGCCGCGCACGATCGAATCGCGGATCAGCACATTGGTGCAATTGACCGGATAGAGCCCGTAGGCGCCGTTCTCTGGATTGGGTCCGCGGGTCCATTCCGCGCGCACGCCGCTGAAAGTTATGCCGGTGCAATCGCGCACCTTGATGGCGTCCCCGCGTGTGTTCTCGACCGCGAAGTCGCGCAGCATCACGCCGTTGGATGTGACCAACAGCCCCTCGGCGCCGCGGCGCTGGTTGGTGAAGGAGAGGATGGATTTGTCCTCGCCCTCGCCGCGGATGGTCACGCGGTCGACATCGAGCGAAAGCCCGCTGCTCAATTCGAAGCGGCCGCGTGCAAGCCGGATGGAATCGCCGGGGCGGGCTTCGATCAGTGCAGTCTGCAACGCTTGCTCGGCGGTGGGGCCGGGGCGGATGCGCCAGTTGCGCGCCTCGGCGGCGCCGGCGAAGAACAGCGCCGCGGCAAAGGCGGCGACCAAGATTCTCATGACCCATCTCCTTAAGGAGGCGAGCATCCCTTCCCAGCCGCCGCCTGTAAAGGCGCCCGCCTCTAGTTTGCTGGTGCGGGCTGGGCTTCTGTCGCGGGCGCTGGCTCGGCGGCTACCGTGGGTTCCTTTGTTCCGTTGCAGCGCCGTCTTGCTTGCGCCGTGCGGATGGTCTCGGACCGGCGCGCCAGAGCTGCATCCGCCTCGCTGCGGGCCATGGCATTGCCTATTCCATAGTCACCAATGAACCCGGCGACCGAGCGCCAATCCGTCGTAGCCGTGTCTGCGATTTGTGTACGCGTCGTTTCAATCCTGTCGCTCTCAATCGACAGTTCCCGACAACTCAGGAGCTCAGCTTCTGTTGGTGAGAGTGGGGTTGCAATCGGGTATCGTTTCGTGGCGCACGCCCCAAGGGCTAGCGCCAACGCTACTACAGCAAGCAAACCTACCTTGTTCATGTCCAGCCCTCAGCTCAAGAGTTAAGTGGGATCGTACCGCACAGTAGGATGGTTCCGGGCCGGCGCAACCTCGATTCCTATGCCGCCCCCGCCTTCCGCCGAGCCGCCTCGATCACCCTTAGCGTCTCGTCCCAAAGCCCGAGCGCCTCTAGTTCCGCGGGCGCGAAGAAGCGGGCCTCGCGGGCGTCGTCCCGGGCGGCGGGCTCGCCTGCGATCCACCGCGCGGCATACTCGATCAGCACATAGTGCCCCCAGGGTTCACGAGAGTCGGCCTCGCCGCCCGAGCGGGCGGTCATCACCGCGTCGACCACATCGATGAGGCCGAGGATTTCGGCATCGCAAGCGGTCTCTTCCTTGAGTTCGCGCAGGGCTGCGTCGCGGGCGCGCTCGCCCCATTCGATTCGCCCGCCGGGCAGCGACCATTGATTCTCGAACGGCGGCTTGCCGCGCCGGATCAGCAGCACGTCCTCGCCGCGAAGGCACACGATCCCAACCGCGGCGACAGGGTGGCGCTCGCTCATGCGGGCTTCAGCGCGCCCCACAGAATGAAGGCGCCGATGGCGATGAAGCCGGCGCCGGCGACGAGCTTCAACATCGGGCCTTCGACAAACTCGCGCGCGATTGATCCAGCGATCGTGGCGATTCCGGCGGAGGCCACCAGAGCGCACGAAGAAGCTAGGAAAACCAGCAGCTTGGAGCGGCCCTCGTCGGCGGCGAACAAAGCGGTGGCGATTTGGGTCTTGTCACCCAATTCAGCGATGAAAACGGAAAGAAACACGGTGAGAAAGGCGGTCATGCGATTGCGCTAGGCCAGCGGGCGCGTGGGCGCAAGCATGCTCCCAAAACGAAGATGCGCGACGCTCTCGCGCCGCGCATCTCTTGGGCTGTCGCCCTTGTTCTGTTGTTGGGGCGCCGGCGTGGCGCCCTGCGGCTTTACCGCTTCGCCGCCTTCTTCTTCTTGGCGGACTTACGCGGCGCCTTCTTGGCGGCCTTCTTACGCGGCGCTTTCTTTGCTGCCTTCTTTGCAACCTTCTTGGCTGCCTTCTTTGCTTTCCTAGCCATGCCCTGGCTCCTTTGTTGTCACGGCGACGCGCCGCAGTACGTCTTCATAATGTCATGCGCAAGGATAATTGCCACCGAAAAAATTCTACGAGGCGAATTTGCCACAATGCGAACGCTGTGAGTCGGCGCGCGCGCGCGGCGCGACGTGCGATTCGATGTGTGCGTTGCTCACGCGATCAGCACGCGCGGGTTCATCACATTGGCGGGGTCGAGCGTGCGCTTGATGGCGCGCATGAGCGAGAGCGATTCGGCATCCTTGAAGCGGGTGAGGTCGGCCTTGCGGGCGATGCCGATGCCGTGCTCGGCCGAGATCGAGCCGCCGAGCGCGGCGGCGGTTTCGAACACCGCCTGGGTCAGCGCCTCGCGCGGAAAGGCGCCGGCCTCTGCCCCGGGGGGGGCGATCAAGGTGTAGTGGATGTTGCCGTCGCCCATATGCCCGAAGGCGACGATGCGAACGTCTGGACAGATCGCGTCCACACGCTCCCGTGCGCGGTCTAGGAAGGCGGGCGTCTGAGAAACCGGCACGCTGATATCGTGGCTGATCTGCGCTCCTTCGGGCTTGTGCCCGGCCGACATCGCTTCGCGCAAAGCCCAGAAATCCCTTGCCTGGCTTGAGTTTTCGGCGATTAGCGCATTCTCTATCTCGCCTGCTTCCAACGCCGCGGCGAGGGCGCTTTCGATGGCGTCACGCAGGCCAAGAGCATGCGCCGCCTCGAACTCCGTCAATATCAGCAGGGCCGCGCCCGGGAGCGGATCGCGCATACTGGCCACATTCTTCACGGTGAGATCGACGCCCAGGCGGTTCATCATCTCAAACGCCGAGACCGCGCCGGTTGCTGCCTTAAGGCGGTGCAGGAGGGCAAGCGCGTGGCCCGGCGAACGCACGCTCGCCATCGCCATTTCGGTCACCGCCGGGATCGGGACCAACCGCAAGCAGGCGGCGGTGACGATCCCCAACGTGCCCTCCGCGCCGACGAAGATCTGCTTCAGGTCGTAGCCGGTATTGTCCTTCCGCAGGCCCTTCAGTCCGTGCAGCACGCACCCATCGGCGAGCACGACTTCGAGGCCGAGCACCTGCTCGCGCATCATCCCGTAGCGCATCACATGCACGCCCCCGGCATTGGTCGAAATCAGGCCGCCGATGGTGGCGCTGCCCTCGCTGGCGAGGCTCAAAGGGAATCGCCGCCCCGAATCGGCGGCCGCTTGTTGCACTGCCGCAAGCACTACACCCGCTTCGGCAATGAGCGAATCGTTGCCGGCGTCGATGGCGCGGATGCGGTTCATGCGCGTGGTTGAGAGCAGCACTTCGCCTTGCGGAATCTGACCGCCGACGAGCCCGGTATTACCGCCCTGCGTGGTGATCGCCGCGCCTGCTTGCGCGCACAGGCGCACGAGCGCCGCGATCTCTTCAGTATTGGCGGGCATCGCCAGGAACGGGGTGCTGCCCTGATAGCGGCCACGCCATTCCTTGAGGTGCGGGGCGATGATGGCCGCATCTGTTGTGCAGCCCTTGGGCCCCAGGAGCGCTGCGAGCTTGGCGTAGAGGTCCGACATGGGTGCGATTCTAGCGCCCCGCGGCTGCGCGCGCGAGGCGGTCGCGGATGGCCTCGCCCAATCCGTGAGCGGGGATTGGCGCTACCGCGATCATCGCCGCACCGGTCGCGTCGAGGGCGCGCAGATGGGCGTAGAGATTGGCCGCCGCCTCCGCGAGGTCGCCGCTGGGCGAAAGTGACAATCCC
>DPWD01000081.1 GCA_003526465.1 Hyphomonadaceae bacterium | reverse complement strand
CCGGCGAGGACGCCGGCGGTCCATATTAGCTAAGCCCGCGGCGCCATTACCATGACCACTTGCCGGCCTTCGAAGCGCGGCTCGTGTTCCACCTTGGCGATCTTGTCGAGTTCGGTGCGCATGCGTTCGAGCAATTCCATGCCCAAATGCGTGTGCGCCATTTCGCGGCCGCGGAAGCGCAGGGTGACTTTCACCTTGTCGCCCTCCTCGAAGAAGCGATGGATGGCGCGCATCTTCACTTCGTAATCGTGGTCGTCGATATTCGGGCGGACCTTGATTTCCTTGAGCTCGATGCGCTTGGCCTTCTTGCGGGTCTCGGCCTTCTTTTTCTGCTCCTCGAAGCGGAACTTGCCGTAATCGAGAATTTTGCAGACCGGGGGAACCGATTGGGGCGCGACCTCCACGAGATCGAGGCCAGCCTCGCGCGCTGCTTCCAGCGCCGCCGAGATCGGCATTTCCCCCTGCTTTTCTCCCTCGGCATCGATGAGGAGCACACGCGGCACGCCGCGGATTTCCTCGTTCACGCGCGGGCCGTCCTTGGACGGCGGTGGCGCGGCGTATGGACGTCTGGCTATCGGGCCTTCTCCTCTTGGCTGTTGATATGGTTCGGCCCCCGCCAAAGGAGGTAGGAACCGCCGCTATATTGCTTGTGCCGGGCCCGGCATCAAGCCGTTGCTGCCTGGTTGTAAATCCCAAAATTGCGCAATTGGCGATCCACCTGGTCGACCGGCAGGTCGGCGATCACTGTGGCGGTCATGGCCACCACCCCACCCCTGCCCCGCGGCGCGGCGCGCTCGGGATTGGCCTGCGACGACAGAAACACCAAGCAGGTCGCGCCAGCGGCGGCGGCTATGTGCATGAGTTCGACATCGTCGCCGAGCGCGGCCATGGCGCGGTTGGCCAGCCCAATGCACTGAAACATGTCCGGCCGCGATACGAGGTTCTTGGCGCGCGGCTCGGCCTTGAGAATGGCCGCGCCTACGTTGCGCTCGTCGGCGCCGCCGAGCACCACCGGGGTGACACCCTGGCGGGCGATGCGCGAGGCCAACTCGCAATATTTGTTCTCCGCCCAGCGGCGGTTAGGTTCTGCATCCGAGCCGCGCGGCAGCAGCAGCATGAACGGCCCGCGCAATCCGAAATACTCAGGCTGCAGGCGCGGCGGATCGCGCAGCACCGGGCGCAGCCAGGAGAGATCGGGCACAAGCGGCGTTGCGCCCAGGCCAGCCGCTTCAAGTTGCCCAGCCATGCGATCGAGCGGATTCAAGTCGGCGCGATTGTTGTTGAGATAGGGATGGGAACACCCCGCAACCGAACCGGACCAGTTCGGCGGCCACGGGCGCATGCCCTGAAAATAATTGTTGCTGCGGCTCGATCCTTCGAGATCGTAAATCATGTCGTACTTCGCCGCACGGATGCGCGCGATCAGCTGCGTGATCGCTTGCGCCTCCTTCGGCTTGCCGTCGGCCTCCACTGTATCGAAGTACGGGCTCTTCTCGGCGAGATCGCGCGTTGCTTCCGTCGTCAACAGCGTGATGCGCGCGCCAACATGGAACTCGCGGATGCGCTGCGCCGCGGCGAGCGCCTGCACGAACGCCGCGGTCGTGCCGAGCTGAATCACCAGTACGCGCTTAGGGCCACCGCTCTCGTTCGCCGGCGCCTCTCTTGGCTTTCGCCAAATCATCCACGCTCTCCATTTGAACCGCCGGCGCCAGATTCGCGCGATTCGCTCAAAAGTCGGCGGTAAATCTCAAGTGTGGCGTTTTGCAGCGCAGTCTTTGTGTATAACGCGCGCACGCGTTGGCGCCCGCGTTCGCCCATGGCGCGCCGCGCCTCCCTACCCGCCGCGATCATGCGTTCAATCGCTTGTGCCAACGCGGCGGCATCGCCCGCCGGCGCCAGGAAACCTGTTTCGCCATCGATAATAGTCTCAGTATAACCGCCAAGCCTCGAAGCGATCACGGGCAATCCCATGGCCTGTGCTTCCACGGCGCCGCGACCGAACGCTTCCGGCTCGATGACTGGAAAAACAGCGATGTCGGAGGCGGCGAACGCAACCGACATCTGCCCGATATGGCCGACGATGGCCACGCACTGCTGCAATTTCTTTTCAGCAATCTTCGCGTTCATTTCGGCGAGGTAAGCATCGCGCCCCTGCGCATCGCCGGCGACGATGACTTTCACTGCTTCTTGTCTGCTCAGCGCGGCGACGGCGTCGAGCAAAACCAGCTGACCTTTCCATCGTGTCAGGCGCGCTGGAACAATGACCACGCAGCGCGCGTCATCCACAACAAGCCCCCAACTTGCGCGCATCGCCGCGACGCCGTCCTCGCGCACTGTTTCGCGGTCGAACACTTCAAGGTCGACACCGCGAGGGATGGTGATCACGCGTTCCGGCTTGGCACGATAGTTTTCGATGATATGGCGGCGCGTGTATTCGGAATTGGCGATGACCATGTCGCCGCGCGCCATGATCGAATTGTAGAAGCGCTTCAGCGGTGAGCGCGCGTTGTAGATGCCATGAAAGGTGGTGAGAAAGCGCGCGCCGGTCATGCGCGCCGCCGCCCATGCGCTCCACGCCGGGGCGCGCGAACGCGCATGCACGATGTCCACGCTGCGTTCGCGGATCACGCGCGCAAGCCGCCATGCATTGCCGGCGGCTACAAACGGGTTCTTGGTTTGGAGTGGGAGCCTAATCAGCTCGCCGCCGGCCGCCTCGAGGTCCGGCTCGAGGCGACCGCCGGCGCTAGCGACCAAAGCGAGCCC
>DPWD01000200.1 GCA_003526465.1 Hyphomonadaceae bacterium | reverse complement strand
GCGTCATAGGTCACCGTGGCGCGCTTGGCGTCGAAATCGACCTCGACCGCACGCACGCCGTCGACACGCGACATCGCCGTGCGCACGGTGATCGGGCAGGTCGCGCAGGTCATGTTGTCGACTGCGAACGACGCGGTGCGCACCTGCGCATGCGCGCTCTGGGCTTGCGCCTGCGCCGCCGATTGCAAGGGCGCGAGCGAAGCGATAGCGCCAAGCACCGCGAGTGCGGTGATCCCGCCGATGATCATGAGCCTCTTCATTGATAGCCTCCTTCAGTAGAAAAACGGCGCCCACCAATCGATGGTGGCGGCCAGGATGACGAGCGCGGCGGCGAGCCAGAGCGCGATCTGCGTGATCAGCGCCGATTGCGGACGCGCGCAATACGAGCCGTCCTCGCATTTGGGGCGCGAGCGGAAATAGACTTGCCAGAAGCCAAGCCCGATGAAGATCGCGGCGATGGCGATGAACACGGGCTTGTAGGGCTCAAGCGCGGTGAAATTGCCGATCCAGGCGCCGGAAACCCCGAGCGTCACCAACGCCAGCGGCAGGATGCAGCATGAGGAAGCCAGGATCGCCCCGGCGACGCCGCCGGCGGCGAGCCAGGACTGACGGGGATCGGGGCGTTGCTGGACCATGAGTTGGATGCTACAATCTGTAGCGACTACAGGATCAAGAGGATTTTTCGGGCTTATGCAGCGACGCGGTTCCATACCCCTATTGCGGCGCGGCCAACTTGCAGCCGATGTCGGCTGCAACCTTGAAACCATCCGCTATTACGAGGGAATTGGTCTCCTGCCGCACCCGCCGCGCTCGGAAGGGCGCCACCGGCTCTACGATGCGGATCTGGCCAAGCGACTGCGCTTCATCCTGCGCGGGCGCGAACTCGGCTTTTCGATCGAGGAGATTCGCGCACTGCTGGCGATCGCCGACGGCTCCGGCGGTTGCGCCGACGTCTATGCGCTCACCACGCAGCACGTTGACGTGGTCAAACGCAAGATCGCCGATCTGCGCAAGCTGCAGCGCATTCTGTCGGACACGGCCGCGCGGTGCGCGCGCGACGCCTCACCCGATTGCCCGATCATCGAGGCGATGTCGGCGCCGCCAAGGACGCGTCAGCGGCGTCGATGAGCTGATGGCGGGTGATGTCAGCGTTGAAAGATCAAGTCGATAATCCGACAGACCACGCGGTGCTCGGCGGATGGGTACCGTTGAGACAGTGCGCTGTGTCTTGAGCAGCACTCCGCATCGTCCCGGGCCTGGCGAAGACAGCCTGCTGCCGTGCGGTAAATTAGGCGTGAGGACAACGTATTAGTCGCAGAGGCGTTGGCGGCGCATCACGCTCGGCGTCGGCGGTATGCACGAGACAAAGTGTGAGCGGATTCAAGAGCTGCTACAGACGCTCACCGGATGAGCAAGAAGAGACTGCAACCTCAGCCCAATCCATCAGAGCTTCGCTTTTCGACGGTCAGCGGTTTCTCGGAGGCGCTCGCTCTAACGCGGAATGCGCCTTACTTCGTCCAACACCGCGCCGCTTTCGCTCATGCCGCCGACAACAAAGTAGTCGCCCGGCCCGACAAGCAAGCCGCGATGGTCCATGCTCGGCGACGTGACGCCAAGATCGAGCCAGGCATCGTCGCGGACCGAATACGCTACTGATTGCTCGGCCGCGCGGGCGTCCCATCATAGCCGACACCATCGTAATTGTACGGGTTGTCGCCGCCGCCAACGAAGACGACGCGTTGGGGTTCGCCCTGGCCCGCCGCCATGCGATAGAACGGCCCCGCTGGCGGCGACGCCACGCGCCTCCACGATGGTCTGCGGCGCCGCGGGATCGTTCACATCGCCGCGCCACACTTCATCGCTCGCTACAAAGCGTCGGCGGCCGTCAGCGCCGATCTCCAATTTGACCCCGCCGGCGATCACCAAGGTCGAGCCCGCCGCGCCACCAGCTTGTCCGAAAACCGGCGCGCCAGGAAAGTCGCTGGCGCGAAACCAATGATTCTCCCGCGCGTCATAGACCTGCACCAGCGCGACATTGGCCATGTCGTGCCAGCCGGAGACGAGATAGACGTAGCGATCGAATAGAGCGATCGCGGTTGAATCATCAACCGGCGTCGGGATGTCGGCGACGCGTGTGTATGCCTCCGTCCCCGGATCGAAGTGGAACACTTCCGGCGTCGAGCGCTCCGCGCCATCGGCGGCGACCGTGTAACCGCCGAAAATGTAGATCTGACCGCCCACGACGACGGCGGCGCTGGCGAGCCTGCCCTCCGATGTCGGTACGTCAGGCAAGGTGCAACACCTGAGGGCCGACGCATCGCACGCATAAGCGGAGCGAACGATGTCCCCATAAGCCTTGCCCGGACCAAGCCCCAGGAACGAATAGAGTGTTCCCCCGCCCTCATCGCCTACAAAGGCCACGGCGTTGTTCGTGATCGGCGCAGGCAAGCGCCCGCTCAGGGGCACCTCGGCTGGAGTGGGCGCGCACTGGGCGAGAGCCAGTGCGAGCGCGAACGCACAAAATCGGCACCAGCGTGTGTCCCGGCGTTTCATCGCAACGTAATCGCAGGAAACACCGCTCGGGGCTCGCTTATGCTCGAATCCATCGTCTAACTCGCCGCCACCGTTGCGATCACAGGGTACGCGCGACGGGAGGTGACGCAAGTCTCGCTTCGACCTGCACGAGGGGGGCAGACGGACAGGACCGATGACGTAGTCCGCGCGGACAAAACTCTTCTCTGGCGCTCACCACGTCCATGCAACCGCGCCCGTCCAATCGGCGAAGCCAGGAATGCGGGGACCTCCGCTGAAACCTGGAGATGGCTATGGGCGGCCCGACGCGCCGCAAACTCTGCCTTGGCGCCGCGGCCAGCTTGGCGGCGGGCGCGGGC
>DPWD01000143.1 GCA_003526465.1 Hyphomonadaceae bacterium | reverse complement strand
CATGTGCTCGGCGCGAAGGACAAGTCGCCGCCGGGCGAACACGCGAAAGCCCATCTTGAAATCCTCTTCAACGGTCTGGTGAAGTCATGATGCGGATCGTCTTTATTCTGATGGCGCTTGCCGCCGCATCCTGCACGCGCCAATCGGACGACAGTCTCACAGGCTATGCAGAGGCTGATCTTTTGTATCTCGCGCCGCAGGACGCCGGCGTCATCAAAACGCTTAGCGTTCGCGAAGGCGACAAGGTGATGGCCGGCGACCTTCTGTTCACCCTTGATCCGGTCCGGTTTTCTCTTGCCGCCGAACAAGCGGCGGCGACTGCGGCGGGAGCGGCGGCGCGCGCAAGAGATGAAGGCGCGATGGCCAAACAGATCGCGGAAGCCGAAGCAACGCTGCACCTCGCGGAGCGGACATTCAGCCGATCGAAATCTCTCGTCAAGGACGGCGCGGTCTCCCGGGAAAAATACGATATCGACGCGGCCAGCCTCGCCTCAGCGAAGGCGCGGCTCGACATGCTGCGCGCGGAGCGCTCAGCGAGCCTTTCCGAACTCGATTCAGCTAGCGCCGCAGCCATACTCGCCGAACGGCGCCTTGCCGATCTTCAAACGACAGCGCCGGCCGCGGGCGTCATCGAGCGCATCNNCTATCGCCGGCCGGGCGAAGTCGTCGCCGCCGGCGATCCGGTTGTCGCGCTCCTTGCGCCGGAAAATCTCAAGATCAAATTCTTCGCGCCGGAGAATATGCTTTCATCATTGGCGCCCGGACAGGATATCGCCTTTTCCTGCGACGGATGCGGCGAAGGCCGCCGGGCGCGCATTTCCTTCATCGCCAGCGAGCCGCAATTCACCCCGCCAGTAATCTATTCGCTCAGGGAACGTGAAAAGCTCGTCTTTCTCGTGGAGGCGCGGCCTGAAGATCCCGCCGGGATGCGGCCCGGGCTTCCCGTCACGATTGCGCGGCCATGAGCGCCGAACTCGTCATCGACGTCAAAGGCCTCACCAAGAAATTCGGCCCGAAAATTGTCGTCGATCATTTCGATCTCGCCGTTCCAAAGGGCGCCATCTACGGATTTCTCGGGCCGAACGGCTCTGGCAAGACGACGACGATCCGCATGGTGTGCGGCCTCCTGCGGCCGGATGACGGTTCCGGTTCCGTGCTCGGTCTCGATGTCATCATGGCGAGCGCAAAGATCAAGGAGCGCGTCGGCTACATGACGCAGCGCTTTTCGCTTTATGAAGATCTGTCGATCCGCGAAAATCTCGAATTCATCGCGCGGCTATATAGTCTCGACCACGTCGCCGACCGCGTTTCCGCGTCGCTGAAATCTCTCGGGCTGTCCGACCGCCAAAAGCAGCTGGCGGGAACGCTGTCCGGCGGCTGGAAGCAACGCCTCGCCCTTGCCGCGTGCATGATCCATGAACCCGAGCTTCTGCTCCTCGACGAGCCGACCGCAGGCGTCGACCCAAAGGCGCGGCGCGATTTCTGGGACGCGATCCGCGATTATGCCGCTGAAGGCGTGACGACGCTCGTTTCGACGCATTACATGGATGAAGCGGTGCAATGCGACCGCATCGCGTTCATCGCATACGGAAAAAAACTCATCGACGCGCGCACGGCCGATATTCCCGCCGAAGTCGGACTTCACGCCTGGCGCATTGAAACGCCGCAACTTGATGAAGCGACACACCGGCTCAAAGCCGCCGGCGGTTATGACGTGCTTGCACGCTTCGGCGCGGCGATCCATGTGGCGGGATGCGACCGCGCCGCCCTTGAAAGGTGCGTCGCGCGGGTTTCCGGCCTTGACGATTTGCAGGTCGAAGAGATTGAAGCAGGGCTTGAAGAAGCGTTCATTTATCTGATGACCGGCGCGACCGATAATTTCGCCAACGGGCTTGAGGCGAGGGGCGGGCAATGATGTCGTTCTCCCGCATTCGCGCCGTGTTTCTCAAGGAACTCGTCCAGATGCGGCGCGACCGCCCGACCTTCGCGATCATGATCATGGTGCCGATCATGCAACTGACGCTGTTCGGCTTTGCGATTGACACCGATCCGCGTCACCTGCCGACCGCGGTCGAACTTCGCGACGACGGGCCGTTGACGCGCAGCCTCCTCGCGTCGATGCGGCAATCCGATTATTTCAGGATCGTGGCGCAGGTGTCGACCGATGAAGAAGGCGAGCGCCTCCTCCGGTCGGGCGAGGTTTCCTACCTCATCGTCATTCCGGAAAATTTCGAACGCGAATTCGTGCGCGGCGAGCGCCCGCAAATCCTGATCGCGGCGGATGCAAGCGATCCTGTCGCCGCGTCAGGTCCGATCGCGGCCGCCAATGAAATCGCGCGGCGCGCTTTCGCGCCGGAACTGGATCGCCTGCCGAAAAGGCTGCGCGGCGCCCCGGCGCCGTTCGAAGCGGTCATCCACCGCCAGTACAATCCGGCCGGCGAAACGTCGATGAATATCGTGCCGGGCCTTCTTGGCATCATCCTCACCATGACGCTGATCATGATCACCTCGATCGCGCTGACGCGGGAGGTTGAGCGCGGCACGATCGAATCCCTGCTTTCAACGCCGGTACATGCGAGCGAGATCATGATTGGCAAAACGACGCCCTATATTCTTGTCGGGGTCATCCAGACCGCGATCGTGCTCATCGCCGCCCGGCTCATCTTTCATATTCCGTTCGCGGGCGCCGTCTGGCCGTTCCTGCTGGCGATCCTGCTTTTCATTTTCACGAACCTGATGCTCGGCTATCTCATCTCGACGGTCGCAAAGACGCAGATGCAGGCGATGCAGATGACGTTCTTCATCTTCCTGCCGTCGATACTTTTGTCAGGCTTCATGTTTCCGTTCGCCGCGATGCCTGTCTGGGCGCAGGCGATCGGCGAAGCGCTTCCGATCACGCATTTCCTGCGCATTGTCCGCGAGGTGATGCTGAAAGGCGCAGGCTTTGCGGAAATTCGCGGCGACATATGGCCGATCATGGCGATCGTCACGATCCTCGCCCTCGCCTCGCTCGCGCGGTTCAGGCGAACGCTGGATTAGCCCCGGGCGCGGAGGAGGCGGCCCTTTTCACGCTGCCAGTCGCGCTTCTTTTCCGTGTCGCGCTTGTCCGGCGCTTTCTTGCCGAGGGCGAGGCCGACTTCGAGCTTCGCGATTCCACGGTCGTTAAAGTAAAGCCGCAAAGGCGCGATCGTATATCCTTTGCGTTCAACGGCTTGCGCGAGCTTTGCGACTTCTTTTGCATGCAGCAGCAGTTTTCGGGGGCGCTTGGGTTCGTGATTGAGCCTGTTGCCGGCCGAATATTCCGGGATATTTGCGTTGATGAGCCAGATTGCGCCTCCTTCGGGCGAACAATAGGCTTCCTTGATCGTCGCCTTCCCCTCGCGCAGCGCTTTGACTTCGGTGCCAGTCAGCATGATCCCGGCTTCGAGCGTGTCTTCGATGAAATAATCGAAGCGCGCGCGGCGGTTGTCGGCGACGAGTTTAGACGCGGCGTCCTTTTTCGGCGCCATCAGTCGATCAGCTCCAGCCCGCGCAGCACATTGCGCACGCGTGCCTTCGTCGCATCGCCTGGCGACACGAGCGGCAAACGGAGTTCGTCGGAACACAGCCCCATCAGCGACATCGCGTATTTGACCGGACCAGGCGACGTCTCGACAAAGAGAACTTCATGAAGCGGCGCGAGCCGATCCTGAATGGAAACCGCCTTGTCGTAATCGCGTTCGAATGTCGCTGCGTGCATGGCGGCGCAAAGAACGGGCGCTATATTCGCCGTGACGCTGATGCACCCCGCCCCGCCCATGGCGTTAAAGCCGACCGCCGTCATGTCTTCGCCGGAAAGCTGGATGAAATCCGGTCCGCTCGCCAGACGCTGAAGTGCGACGCGCGCAAGATCGCCTGTCGCATCCTTGACGCCGGCAATGCGCGGCAGCTTCGACAGGGCTCCGATCGTCTCGACCGAGAGATTGGCGACCGTCCTGCCCGGCACATTGTAAAGAATGATCGGCAGGCGCGTCGCCTCATGCAGCGCGGTGAAATGCGCGATGAGCCCCGCCTGCGTCGGCTTGTTGTAATAGCCGGTGACGGCGAGAAGCGCATCGGCCCCCGCGTTTTCGGCAAAGCGCGCGAGTTCAATCGCCTCCACGGTTGAGTTGGACCCCGCGCCCGCCATTACCGTCGCGCGACCCTTGGCGGCCTCGACCGCGAGGGAAATGACGCGGCGGTGTTCATCATGGGTCAATGTCGCTGACTCGCCCGTCGTCCCGGCCGGGATGACAGCCGCCGTCCCGCCCTTGATCTGGCGGTCGACCAGCATCTGGAAGGCGGCGTCGTCGACGGCCCCATTGCGGAACGGCGTCACAAGCGCCGTCATGGAGCCTTTTAGCGGGTTCATGGGTTTATCTGGTCCTGAGCTTGGCAGAGCGGATACAACTAACCGGAAAAACCGGCAAGTTTGCGGTCTTTTAAGGGGAAAGACATGCATTTCCCGGCAAATCGGCTAGGGTGGCCCGGCTTGATCAGGTGATATGTGTTGGCGAATGGGTCGATTGGGGAAAACTGGCGTTAGTGTTCTGGCGGGGGCGTTGACGGTTCTGGCGGCGGTTTCGCCAGCCGGAGCGATTGATGCGCCACGCCTGAAACCGGCCCCGCCCGGACCCGCCTATATCGGACAATCTGATCTCCAGACGTTGAAGTCGGTCAAGGACGCGGTATCCCGCCGGGATTACAACCGAGCGCTGTCGCTCACCGCGTCAATGGCCGACGCAACGGCGAAGAGCCTCGCCGAATGGTATTATTTCGAGGCTGAGGATCCGCTCGTCTCGATCGAAGCGGCCGACAGGTTTCTCGATGGGCATCCCGAATGGCCGTCGACCCAGAAAATCCAGGCGCACGCCGAAAAGCGGATGAGCTGGACGCTGGCGCCGTCGAGCGTGCTCTCATTCTACGAAACGCGCGACCCGGTCACGGGCGAAGGCAAATTGCAGCTTGCTCGCGCGCAATTCGTGACCGGCCGGGCCGAGGCCGGCGAGCTTCATCTCAAGGACGCCTGGATCAATAATAATTTCACGCTCCCCGACGAACAGCGGCTGCTCGCCAATTATGGCGACCGCCTGTCGGCTGACGATCATTTCAAACGCGCCGACCGTCTCCTCTTCGATCGGGAAGTAATGACGGCAAAGCGCGCTTTTTCAAAATTGCGCCCAACGGACCGGCGCCGGGCCGAAGCGCGCGCCGCGCTGCTGCTCGGCGGAGCCGACGCGCCGGGCGTTTACAATAATCTGTCAGCGGAGGATCGTGCCGATCCGGGCGTCATGCTCGCGGCTGTCCGGTATTTCCGCCGCGCAGAGGAAGAGCCGCGCGCCATCGCGCTTGCGCGAAGCGCGACGACGGACTCGGTCGCGCTCAGGAATCCCGAGCGCTGGTGGGATGAGCAAAACCTGCTCATGCGCTGGGCGCTCAAAAACCGGCAATTCGCGGACGCCTACGCCATGGCGTCGCACCACGGGCTTGAAGCCGGGACCGCCGATTTTGCGGAGGCGGAATTCAACGCGGGCTGGATCGCGCTGAGATTCCTCAACGAGCCCTCGCGCGCGGAGAAGCATTTCGCGGCGCTGACAAGCGCGGTCTCGGCGCCGATTTCGTTATCCCGCGGCTGGTACTGGCTCGCCCGCGCCGCCGAGGCGAAGGGCGACGCTGATCTTGCGCAGGTTCGCTATTCCAAAGCGGCTGAGCAAATCTACACTTTTTACGGACAGCTCGCTGCGGAAAAGATCGGCGGCGAAACCTTGATGCGGAAATTCGAGCCGACGCCCGAAGCGACGCCGGAAGAAAAGGCGCGTTTCGGCCAGCGACCCGCCGTAGCCGCCCTCCGCATGCTGACCGATATCAAGGACGATCGGGCGTTTTTGATTTTCGCATACCAGATCGACGACCAGTTGACCTCGCGCGGCGAGTTCCGCGAGCTTGCAGATCTCGCCATGCGCATGAATGCGCCGCATGTCGCCGTTCGCGCCGGGAAAGTCGCTCGCCGCCGCGCTGCTTGAGCCGACGCGCATCTATGCGCGGGCGCTGAAGCCGATCTTCGGCGCAAGGCTCGCCAAGGGAGCGGCCCACATCACCGGCGGCGGCCTGGTGGAGAACACGCCGCGCGCTTTGCCCGGTCATCTTGTGCCGGATTTCGACTGGAACGCGTGGACCCGCCCGGCCGTGTTTCAGTGGCTGCAGGATGTGGGCGGCGTCCCCGAAGAAGACATGCGCCGCACGTTCAATCTCGGAATCGGGATGGTGCTGATTGTGGACGCCGGCGCGGCGGGAGATGTCATCACAACGCTGGAGGCAGGTGGAGAACGTGCGTTCGTTGTGGGAGCGTTGCGGAATGCTTGAGGCGCGCGCTGCGCCACCCTCTCCCTCGCGGAGAGGGTCGCCGCGAAGCGGCGGGGTGAGGGGCGGGCCGACATGCAGGCGCCTGCGTGTTTGCACGCCCCTCACCCCCTGCCCCCTCCCCGCGAGGGGGAGGGGGTTATGCCATCCATGAAAAAGCGCGTCGCCGTTCTCATTTCCGGGCGCGGGAGCAACATGGCTGCGCTGCTCGACGCGCAACAACACGCTTACGAAATCGTCCTCGTCATCTCCAACCGCCCCGAAGCCCCCGGCCTCGACATCGCCCGCGCCGCCGGCGTGGAAGCGCTCGCCATCGATCACAAGCAATACGGCAAGCACCGCGAAGCGTTCGAGCGCGAGATCGACGCGGCCTTGCGCGCGCGCGACATCGAGATCGTCGCCCTAGCCGGCTTCATGCGCGTGCTGACGCCATTCTTCGTACGCGCCTGGGCTGGGCGCCTGGTCAATATCCACCCCTCGCTGCTGCCGAAATATCCAGGCACCGACACCCACGCCCGCGCCCTGGCGGCGGGCGATTCCGAACACGGCTGCAGCGTGCACCTGGTGGTTGAGGAAGTGGACGCTGGTGAAATACTGGGACAGGCGCGGCTGGATGTGCGCGACGACGATACGCCGGAATCATTGGCCGCGCGCGTGCTGGAACTGGAGCACGAACTTTATCCGCGCTGTTTGGCGGATTGGGCGCGGGGGATGTAAGGTTTCGACGGCGGAAGTCCCGAAGCAGACGCTGGCTGATCCAAGCATCGAAGGAGTATTCTGACCTCGGAGGGCGTCGTGGCTCGCACATTAGTGGTGCTCTTGAGTCTCGTTCTAACCGCGTGCGGAACGCCTGCATCTCTGATTTGGGGTCAGGTGGTCGAACGCGACCGTGCGAGCGTAACTCTGCTCACGGCCGATGGGCTGATGCAGTTGGTGCTTGCCAATCCCCAACTCATGGTTGGAGACTGCGTCAAGGTTGAAGTACCGAGCGTTCAAAGCCGGCGGGCAATGCAAATTGACCGTGAGAGTTCAGCCTTGGGCAAGCAAACGGGCCATTGCCCTACCAGAGAGTTTGACGAGATTTTTGGATATTTGTCGTGCAACGACGAAAGATGCACATTCTCGGCGCCTCAGTTTCCAGGCCTCTCCGCTCAGCCGCAATTCGTGGCGACGGCGCGGCAGGAGTTTAACGAGGCGGCTGGTCTCCCGATAGAATCCGACCTATCCCGTTCCTGGCCCTATTGCGTCCGATTGCGTGGATTACTCGGCCGGGAAGGACGGTTTGGCCATCTCGGTGGAAACAATCGCATTCTGTATGTTTTCGCCGTGAATGCGGCCAGGAACGTCCCCCACATAAGTTGGTGTGCGAGAGAGCACATCGAGCGCGCGCCACCTGCGCATGGACATCGTCCGACCGGCTCATTCTATGAATGATCGGCTCTGCAGGAGTCCGCTCCCACGAAATGCACCCTCGCCCCCACCGCCGCGTCCGCTTCCAGCGAGACGCTTGCGTGCCGCCCGCCTATATCTCCACCGAAGGAGCCCCCATGTCCGACCGCGATTACGTGCTTGGCACTCACGACGATGAAATCTACCGCCTCGGCTTCCAGCACCGAGTCTGGCGCCGGCGCGCGCTCGACGCTTGGACACGCGCGCGCATTGGCGATGGCTCGCGCGTGATCGATTTCGGCGCGGGGCCGGGTTTCGCCACCATGGACCTCGCGGAGATCGTCGGCCCGAGCGGGGCGGTGTATGCGCTCGAACGTTCGCGGCGTTTTCTCGACACGCTGGAAGCGCAGGCGCGCGCGCGTGGACATACCCAGGTGCACGCCCATGAGATCGATATCGTCACCGACGCGCTCCCCGTCAGCAACGCCGATGCAGCCTGGGTGCGCTGGGTGTTTGCGTTCCTGCCCGACCCGAAAGCGGCGCTGAAAAAGCTGGTCGATGCGCTCCGGCCCGGCGGCACCATCGTGATCCACGAATATGTCGATTACAAAACCTGGCGGCTGTCTCCGCGCGCGCCGAATTTCGAGCGCTTCGTCGATGAAGTGGTCGCCAATTGGCGCGGCTCTGGCGGGGAGCCCGATATCGGGCGCGACCTGCCCGCCTGGCTGATCGAGATGGGCCCCAAGCTCGAAAGCTTCAAGCCGCACGTCGATATCGTGTCCAAGGACGATAACGTCTGGCGCTGGCCGATCGGCTTCTTCGATATCCATATCGACCGGCTGTTGGAACTCAACCGCATCACGCCAGAAATGGCGCGCGACATGCGCGAGGAATTCGCCCGCGTCTCGGCGCAACCCGGCACGCTGATGGTGACGCCGCTGGTGATCGAGATCGTGGCGCGGAAGTAGCCTTCAAAAAGACGACGCAACCGAGAAGCGGAGGTTGCGCCCTGGCAGCGGCAGTTCGTCCTTCAGAAACGAGGCGTGCACACGCCCTTCTTCGTCGGTGAGATTGCGTCCGTCGAGGCGCAGGGTAAGCGCGCCTTCTTCGCCGTCTGGCCGGAACGCGATTCCCGCATTGACGAAGGTGTAGCCTTGCGTCGGCGTCTCGAACGCCGCGAGGCGATCCTGGTCGCCCACATGCGCCGCTTCGAGGCGTCCGCGCCAATGCGCATTCTCAGCATCGACGCCGATGGTCAGCGAAGATGGCGGAATGCGCGGCGGTCGCCCGCCGGAAGCGAACTCGGCGCGCACGACGTCATAAGCGACATCGCCTGAAACCTGGAAGCCGCCGGCCTCGAACAGCGGCGCCCGCAGAGAAATTTCGCCGCCGGAAAAACGCGCATCCTGCTGCGTGAACACAAACACCGGCAACACTTCGGCGCCGGCGGGAATCGAGGGATCGGATGCATCGGGCGCAAAGCCGCTGGTTTCGGTGGCTTCGTCGAGCCAGAACACATCGCCGCGCTGAACCAGCCCGACATAATCCTCGAAATCCACGCGATAGAGGCTTGCTTCGAAGCGGAGGCGTCCGGCCTCGTGGCGCGCCGATGCTTCGATCGAGGTCGCAGCCTCTTTATCGAGCAAGGGGTCGCCGATTTCGTAATTGGCGGTGGCCAGGTGCGGCCCTTCGGCGAAGAGTTCGATCGCTGTAGGCGCGCGCTGCGTGCGCGCAAGCGTGGCGCCGACAAACCAATTCTCGACCGGGCGAAAGAACACGCCGGTCGAAAGGCTGGCCGTGTCGAAATCGCGTGCGCCGCCGCCTTCATTGACGATCTCGCGGCGCTCAAAGCGCGCGCCGCCCTCGAGCCCCCAAGCGCCGGAATTCCAACGTTCGATCACGAACGCGCCCATGTCTTGGGTGTTCGATGGCGTGATGAACGCTTCACCGCCCTCGGCGGCGAAATCGACATCGATGAATTGGAGCCCGAGCGCACCGCGAACGCGTTCGCCGCGATGGTGCGCTTCGACGCGCGCTTCCCATCCGGCGCTGGTAAAGCGCGTGCCCGGGGCGCCGTCGCCCTCGAACTCGGTGTGCTCGTAGTCGGAATGCTGGGCGCCGAAGTCGAGGCGTTTGAAAGGCCCGACAGCGATGCGCGCATCGCCGCGTGTCTCTACCCGCGTCTGCTCGAGTTCGATGTGCCCGCCGGGTTCGCTCGGATCGCCCGGCGGCAGGCCGTACTCATTTTCCGTGCGCTTGACCGCAACACCGGCGAAGCCGGGTTCGCCAACCAGCGCGCCGCCCGCTGAATAGGCTCGGAAGCTGGTCCAGGAATTCGGCGCTTGCCCGAGCGGGGTGTCGTAGTCGTCGGTCTCGCGCGCCGCGGCCCCCACTCTGAAGGCGAGCGGGCCTCCCCCGCCTGCGACCGCGCCGAAGCCCT